>CAINDV010000938.1 GCA_903847485.1 uncultured Verrucomicrobiota bacterium | reverse complement strand
TCACGGGCAGCTTGGGCATCCTGGCGGAGGCGGCGCATTCGGGCCTGGACCTGGTGGCGGCGGTGGTCACGTATTCGGCGGTGCATTTCTCCAGCAAACCCGCCGACCGCGATCATCCCTACGGCCACGGCAAGATCGAGAATCTCTCCGCGATGATCGAGACGCTCCTGCTGCTGGCAACGTGCGGCTGGATCATTTCCGAGGCGGTGGAGCGGCTGTTCTTCAAAGAAGTGGAGGTGGAGGCGTCGTTTTGGGCGTTCGCCGTCATGGGCATTTCCATCGCCGTGGACGTGCATCGCTCGCGGCTGCTTTACGCGGCGGCGCGCAAGCACCGGAGCCAGGCGCTGGAGGCGGACGCGCTGCATTTCAGCACGGACATCTGGAGTTCGGCGGTGGTCATCGTGGGATTGGCGTGCATCAAGGTGGCGGACTGGTGGTTCCCCAGCGTGGCCTGGCTGCGCAAGGCGGACGCCGTGGCGGCGCTGGTGGTGGCGGCGATCGTGGTCGTGGTGAGTCTGCGCCTGGGCGTGCGGACCATCCAGGCGCTGCTGGACGCGGCGCCGGCGGGCCTGGCGGAGCAAATCCAGCAGGTGGCGGAAGCGGTGCCGGGCGTGAGCGATTGCCATCAGATTCGCGTGCGCCACTCCGGCCCGCAAATGTTCGTGGACCTGCACGTCCTGGTGGATGGCCGGCAAACGCTGGCCGAGGCCCATGCGCTGACGGATTTGGTTGAGGAAAAGATCCACGCTTTCATGCCGGAGGCGGATGTGACCGTCCACCCGGAGCCAGCGGCGGTGGTGGCGAAGACGGCTTCCGTTTGAGCGCCCAAGAGCGCATCAAGCTTGGTGTCTGTCAGCGCCAGGTGGCGCAGACTTGCAGCTTCGTTACACAGCCCAACGGTTCCGGATTCGCGGGGCATGTCGTGGCCGAGCCAGTGCAAAGATGGCGCAGGCAGCATCCGTGACCCAGACAGCGTCGCCGACGGTCACGGGCACCACCGGAGTACGGGCGAGGGCATGGGGTGAAGGGACTGGCAGAGTAACTTGGGGACCCTCTGTGGGTGGCGGGTTGGTTCCGCAGTCCGACGGAGTAAGACCCAAGCCGTCGGGCGGCTGGCAGAGGTGCAGAGGTGGCTATAGTAAGCGACGAGCCGGCCGGACACTACAACCGGTCGGGGAGCCAAGGGCCACTGGACCCGCGGTTCAGGTCAAAAGTCTTCGGTGCCGCTTGGACGCAAGTCCCACTACGGAACCAACGCCGGGGACCAGAGATACGAACAGTGGCGGCCTATAAGCGCAGCGGGAACGGTGCGTGAAGTTGGCCGCGGCGAGAAGCGGGTTTGAAGCCGTACTGGAGGAAAACCCGCCGTACGAAATTTCAGAGGGGGCGGAGGAAACGCAGTGCAGGTCTGGTGGCCATTTGCCACGCTGCTCGAAAGGGCGGACACCATGGGTCACTGACCCAAACATGTGCGCGCCTCCGCTCTACTCGATGTAATTTGTGGTCAGTTCATTGCATGGATACGGCTATGAGGTCCGAGTTTGCAGTTTGTGTTCCTGGCTTGATTTTCCATCGCATTCACGGCACCGCCTGCTGACGAAGGCACTGCGGCGGCAAATGAAACGAAGAGCTTCCGCCCGGAAAACGTAGTCTCGACGGGAACGCCCACGTCTCGAAGCGGAGGTGGCGGTTCATTTGGGAAGCGCTTCGGGGTTGTCGGCAAATTGGTCTTTGTCGTTCAACCTAAAAAGAGCAGTTGGTCTGGGCAGCACCGGACGGCGCGGCACGCCAGACTGCGCCGCTTTGTCTCACGCGATTGGATAAATGGCTCCGGCTCAGCCCGTCGCCGCTACCCAGGACGGCATTGGTAGCTCTACCTCCCCCAATAAGGGCCGGAATATCCGGGCCAAGATCCGGCCCCAGCGCTGCCCGCTGGTCAACTGCTCCGCAGTCGCTTTCAGCTCCGTCAATAACTGGCTCAGGGCGGTCAGCATTTGGCGGATTTTCGGTTCCTCGGCGTGCAGTGGTGTCACCTGCACGACCGTCTGCCCGGCGTGCGTCGTCTGGCGGGCTACCGCGTGCAGCAGCAGGGGCCGACCGGTGATCGCCTCCCGTCGCAGGCTCGGATCGGCCAGGCGCACGAAGAGGCTCCACCAGTTGTAGATGAGCGCAATGTGGCGGGCCATCACTTGGCACCGGTAGAGGTCCTGGGTGGTGAAGCCGGCCCAGCCCCATTGGTTCTTCCGTTCGTCGAAGTTGTTCTCGGCGTCGCCGCGGTCCCGGTAGAGTTGCGCCACGGTCAGCACGGCCAATTTGAGGGAGGTCACCAGCATCGAGTATTCGTAGGCGGGGGCGGTAGTGGCGAAGGGTTCGGACCAGCTCAGCCACGGCTGGGTCGTCGGGGCCGCCGCCGGGGAGGTTTCGCGGAGCCGGCGCAGGACGATCACTCGGCGGGTCCGGCTCCCGCCTTGCAGGCGTAGTTGGCCGGCGCGGCCTTGCCAGCCTTGGCCGGCGTCCTGCCACTGGCCCTCACGTTCCATCTGCCGGATCAAATCCTTGGGGCGGCGGGTCAGGCGCAGTTTGAACAGGTAGTCCTGGCTGCGGGTTTCGGCCGCCACCAGGACGCCTTCTGGCCGAAAGCGCAATCGCCCCGCACCAGATACGGGCGGGCGGCGGCGGGCAACGTCGCC
>CAINDV010000937.1 GCA_903847485.1 uncultured Verrucomicrobiota bacterium | reverse complement strand
GTCCAAATTCGCCGGGTCAGGGGACCCGGCCTACAAGAGCGAGCGCACGCCGCGGTAGGCCCGGTGCCCTCACCGGGCGGCCCACACCAATTCCTTGGGTCAGGAGTTCTGAGCCTCGTTCACCATAGGGTGACTTGGGCTGAGTGTTGGAATCGCCAGGTCCGAGTTGGAGTATTTGAAGTTGGAGACAGACGCGACGCCGGCCCTACCGCTGCGGCTGGACGCACCCGTGCGCCGCAACTTCATGGATGCGCTTGAACTGGCGCGACTGCTCCTCCCCGCACGGTGTCTCCCGAAGTTGTCGGTGGAGGGCGGGTCGGCCGTAGTTTTGGAGTGCGCCGGCAGAGTGCAGCGGCGACGGCGCTTTGGCGGCTAAGGCGGCGAACCGCCAAAGCGGGGTCGCGCTGCGCTGGCCACGGTAGTCCAAAAGGCGCTGACACCCCCGGGATGCACGGCAGCGCGCTGGCGGTGGAAATGCCGCTCGACACGATCTGGAGGCGGAAATAGGCTGGCGTCGCCGGAGCGGTTGGCACCGGGCAAACGAGACTTTCGGAAGCTGCTGGTGAAGTTTCCGTGCCGTGGCCGGCCCGCACTTCGCACCGGCGCAGTCAGTCAGCGATGACTCTTAACCATGGCCAAAGCTAAATCTCAGTGGGACTTCGGCGAGTTGTTTGCGCCCGAGGCGACGCGCCAGGTGTTGTCGGTCAGCGAATTGACCACGCAGGTCAAGCGCCTGCTCGAAAACCAGGTCGGCCAAGTCTGGGTCGGTGGAGAGATCACCAACCTGCGAAGCCAAAGCTCCGGGCACCTCTATTTCACGCTCAAGGACGCCGGGGCGCAACTCTCCTGCGTGATGTTCCGGGCCGAGGCGGTGACGGCGCGCGCTTGGCTAGCGGATGGGCGCAAGGTGGTGCTGCGCGGCCAGATCACCGTCTATGAGCCGCGCGGCCAATACCAACTCCGGGTCACGGCGGCGGAACTGCAGGGCGTCGGCGCGCTGCAACTGGCCTTCGAGCAGCTCAAGCAGCGCCTGGCGGCGGAGGGCTTGTTCGCGCCGGATCGCAAGCGTCCCCTGCCGCGTTTCCCGCAACGGATCGGACTGGTCACCTCGTCCGCCGGCGCGGCCATTCGCGACGTGCTGCACGCCGTGCAGCGACGGAATCCTGCGCTGGAGATCGTCCTGGTTACCTGTCGCGTCCAAGGGGCCGGGGCGGCGGCGGAAATCGCGGCGGCGATCCGCTTGCTCAATGAGTTTCACCGAACGGCGGTGGGCGGGCGGGCGGTGGCGCTGGATTTGATCCTGGTCACGCGCGGCGGCGGGAGCTTGGAGGATTTATGGGCGTTCAACGAGGAAGAGGTGGCCCGCGCGATCTTCGATTCCGCGCTGCCGGTGGTATCGGCGGTTGGGCATGAGATTGATTTCACCATCAGCGATTTCGTCGCCGACCTGCGCGCCGCCACGCCGAGCGCCGCCGCGGAGTTGATCACGGAAGGCGTCTTTGCGAGCCGCGAATTCGTGGCGACGGCGGCGGAAACGCTGGCTGGGCGCGTCCGCCAGCAACTGGAGCGGAAGGCGGAGGACTTGGGGCAGTTGGCCGGCCGGCTGGCGCGCGGGCATCCACGCCGGCGGCTGGGCGAATGGATGCAGCGGCTGGATGATCTGCAATCGAGCCTGGCCCGTTGCGCCGCCCAAGGCACACGGGAACGGCAGGTGGCGTGGAACCATCTCGCGGGCCGGCTCTGTAGGTTGCATCCGGCGCAACTGGTGGCGCAGCGGCGGGAGGTCTTGGGCCAGGAACAGCATCGGCTGCACGAACTGGCGCGGCATCGGTTTCAGTCGCTGGCCCGGGAGCTGGCGTTGCTGGAATCGCGGCTGCGGCTGCTCGGTCCCGAGCAGGTGCTGGCGCGCGGCTACTCGATCACGACGGACGCGGAGACGGGGCAGGTGTTGCGGGAGGCCACGGGGGTGAAGGCGGGGCAGCGGTTGAAGACTCGGTTGCTCCGCGGTGAAGTTACCAGCCGGGCAGAGCCGTAACAAACCCTATAGGAGCCGACGTAAGGAGGCTTCCGCGTAGAGCCGGTGGTTGCCCACCGGCTCCACCCGGAAGGCTTGGGAGTCCTTGACCACAAAGCCTCCTTACGTCGGCTCCTACAGTTTTGAATGAACCTCCAGCGTAACCGGTTATCCTAACAAGAGCGGTTGAGCCGCAAAAGAGCGCATAGAACGCATAGAATCAATTATTTACAGATGACAGCCAGCTCTCCCATTAGGTGTGTCTAAGATTGTGCGGAAACTGTTCTCTTCGTGTTCTTTGTGTTCTTGGTGGTTACTCAACTGCTCTTTCTAGGATCATAGGTTTTAAGCCTGAACTCCGAACTGGCGAGTGACGGGTTCTCAGCGGGGCTGAGCGCCCGGCGGGGCTACGAACGGCGCGCGGCGAGCCGGCCGAATCTTGGTAGGTTGGACGGTGTTTGTCCCACCGGGGGTGCTACACCGGTGGGCAATTATGTTGCT
>CAINDV010000936.1 GCA_903847485.1 uncultured Verrucomicrobiota bacterium | reverse complement strand
CTCCAAATTTATGCCACACGTAAAACTTCATATACCAGGGCCGGTCGAGGTCAGCGAAAAGACCTTCCAGGCTTTTTGCCGGCCGATGATCGGCCATCGCGGCCAGGGGTTCAAAGACCTCTACGCCAAAATCCAACCGCAGCTCCAGCAACTGCTCTACACGAAGCAGTTGGTCTATATCTCCACGTCCTCCGCGTGGGGCGTGATGGAAGGGGCCATCCGCAACCTCGTCGCCAAGAAGGTGCTCAACTGCATGTGCGGGGCCTTCTCGGACAAGTGGTTCGATGTCTCCAAGCGCTGCGGCAAGGAAGCTGAGGCGCTCCAGGTGCCGTGGGGTGCGCCCATCCGCGCCGAAGAGGTGGACAAGAAGCTGGCCACCGGGCAGTTCGATGCGCTCACGGTCATTCACAACGAAACCTCCACCGGCGTGATGAGTCCCCTGGCGGAAATCGCCGCGTTGAAGAAGAAGTATCCCGACGTGATGTTCATCGTGGACGCGGTCAGCTCCATGACCGCCACGAAGATTGAGTTCGACGTGCTCGGTTTGGACGTGCTCCTGGCCGGCACGCAGAAGGCGTTCGCCCTGCCGCCCGGCACGGCGGTGTTCGTCTGCTCGCCCGCCGCGCTCGCCAAAGCCGCCACGGCCAAGGACCGCGGATATTATTTCGACTTCGTCGAGTTCCAGAAGAACGCCGAGGGTAGCATGACGCCTAGCACACCGAGCATCGGGCACGTCCATGCGCTGGCGTCCAAGCTGGAGGACATCTTCGCCGAAGGCTTGGAAGCGCGGTTTGCCCGGCACCAGAAACTGGCGGGCCTGACCCACGCTTGGGCCGCGAAGCACGGCTTCACACTGTTCCCGGAGCAGAGCTTCGAGTCCGTGACGCTCACCTGCGTGAACAACGGCGCCCGGCCCAATGGCCGCGTCGTGGACGTGGCGAAGCTCCAAAAACTGGTGAAGGACGAGGGCTTCCTGATTGATGGCGGTTACGGAAAGATCAAAGGGACGACCTTTCGCATCTCGAACATGGGCGACGAGACCGAGGCGTCCATGGGCACGCTCTACGCCGCCTTGGACAAAGGGATGGCGAAACTGTAAGCGCGGTAAAGTCTCCAGCACGTCACGGGCGCGAATTCGTTCGCGCCCGTTTTTCTTGGCGACCGAACGCGAAGGTCGCCGAAGTGGTGTCTGGCCGCAAACCAGAGCGTTCTGCCGGCATCTCGCCGGTAGCACGCTTTGGTTCAGGCGGAGGAAAGACAGTTTACAGGAAAGGTTTTCCGCTGACCGTTTGGCACCATTCGTCTGCCAGACTTCGACATCAGCGCCTATTCATGAAAGCGTCCTGATGCGGGAAAAATGAGGCTGACTACGATTTGACGGACATCCGCCGGCTGACTTTTTACCCTGGCCGGCGTGAAAAATGCGAAACTGCCCCTCCCCCTGCCCTCCGAGCAGGCCCAGGCCATCCTGGACCACGTCCGCGTCGTGCCGCTCACCGACCCCCAGCAGCGCCGCCACCTCCAGCAACGGCTCCGCCAGCATCACTACCTGGGCGGCCTCAAGGCCGTCGGCCAGCAAATGCATTACGCCGCCACCGACGCCCAAGGCCAGTGGCTGGCGGTCCTCATTTTCAGCGCCGCCGCCAAACACCTCAAGCACCGCGACCGCTGGATCGGCTGGACCCGCGCGCAGCGCGACCGGCGCCTCAGCCTGGTCGCCAACAACAGCCGCTTCCTGATCCTGCCCCACGTCCGGCTGCCCAATCTCGGCTCCCGCGTGCTGGTCTGGCCCTCGACCGCCTCGCCGCCGACTGGCAGGCCCGCTACGGCCACCCCGTGCTGGTGGTCGAAACCTTCGTCGATCCCGCGCAATTCCCCGGCACCGTTTACACCGCCAACGGCTGGG
>CAINDV010000935.1 GCA_903847485.1 uncultured Verrucomicrobiota bacterium | reverse complement strand
TGGGTTTTAAGGCTTGGTTTTTAGCAGTATTGGACAGGTCCATAGCCTACGCGCAAACCCTTGTGGTGTAAAGCCTTGTCTGGCTTGGAGGCGGAATGATAGGGGCGCACCTTAAGTCAAAGGGAGGTCGTTTGGGGACGCCCAGTGGCCGCTGGGAGCGACGTTGCCGGTGCGGGCCAAGGGCCGGCGTAACCGCGCTGGCCGCGCCGTTCCCATAACTCCCGCCAGGGGCTTAGTGGGGCTGGCGGCTCCGCCGGGCGCGCGGGGCACAGTTAGCAGCCTGTTGAAATACTCGTTTTCGGCAAATATCCGTGCAGAAAGCCCAATGATTTCGAGGGTGGATTTTCAAAACATGGATATTTCAACAGGCTGTTAGGCCGGTTAGTTGACTTAGTAACTCACCGGTGGTGGCAGCTTGGTTAGTGGCGGCGCGGGCGCAGTAAGCCGGCGCGGGCGATTAGTGTCGGGCCGTGCGCCCATCGCGTCCTGAGCTCGCGGGAGCCTCATCTAGCCATGCGTCAAGCCCTGGCAGATAGGGATAAGGGTCACATTTTGCGAGCACCCTGACAGCCTGTGGGAGCGCGCCGGAGGGCCAGGAGACGCCATGAAGTGGGAAATTCATAGACAGGGTTCCCCCGGCATATGTCAAGTCACACGACAAACCCGACCCAAAGACCGGACGGTTATATCGAACGGTCGCGCTACTTCAAAAGGGCAATGGGCCACCTCGTGATTTTGGAGGCACAGTTTTCACGCCGCCATCGGGCAGCCATTGGATATGGAGTCAAGAGCGCATCAACCAAGCGATGGCCGCTGGCTTGATACGGTTCACGTCAAATGGCCGACCTGAAAAAATTCAATTCCTCGACCAGATAGAAGGCGATGTTGTCGACGATCTCTGGATCGACATCTATCCAATCAATTCGCAGGCCATTGAGTCAGTCGGTTACGCCACCCAAAAACCCGAAGCCCTGCTTGAGCGAATCATATCAGCCAGCAGCAATCCCGGCGACCTCGTGGCCGATTTCTTTGGCGGCAGCGGTACGACCGCCGCCGTGGCCGAAAAGCTCGGGCGCAAATGGATCGCCACCGATCTCGGCAAGTTCGGCATCCACACCACGCGCAAGCGGCTCATCCAGGTGCAGCGCGAGTTGAAGGCCGGCGGCCAGCCCTTTCGCGCCTTCGAGGTGCTCAACCTCGGCCGCTACGAGCGGCAGGCCTATCTCAACGTCGCCGGGCGGCTCACCGGCAAAAAGAAGGACTGGGCAATCGCCCGCAAGGAACAGGAGTTCCGCGACCTGATCCTGAAAGCCTACCGCGCCGCGCCGTTGCAAGGTAGTGGCACGGGCGTCTCGCCCGTGAGTGCCGGTTCGCACGGGCAAGATGCCCGTGCCACTACCGAGCACTTCTTCCACGGGAAAACCGGCGGGCGGCTCGTGGTCGTCGGCCCGATCAACTTGCCGGTGGGGCGGTTGTTCGTGGAGGAAGTCATCACCGAATGCGCAAGCGCGGGGCGTCTCGCGTGGACGTTCTGGCGTTCGAGTTTGAGATGGGCCTGTTCCCCGCCGTGCTTGACGAGGCGAAGCACAAGGGCATTGACCTCGCGCCCAAGACCATCCCGCCGGAAGTCTTCGACAAGCGCGCCGTGGAGAAAGGCCAAGTCCGTTTCCACGACGTGGCCTACATCGAAGTCACGCCCAGGTTTGGTAGTGCGAGGCTCCTGCCGAGCCGAGGGGCCGAGTTATCTGCGGTCACGGCTCCTCAGGAGCGTCGCCCTACCGACGACAACCTCACCCTCGCCGTGGAGTTGAGTGATTTCTCCGTCTATTACTTCCAAGGCATGGCCGATGCCATCGCCGCCGACTTGAAGGAAGGCAAAAGCGAAGTCGTGTGCGAGGCCGGCAAACTCATCAAAGTGAGCAAGTACAAGCACGGTGTCATAACCCGCGATGTGCTCACCAAGCAATGGACCGACTGGGTGGATTACTGGGCGGTGGATTTCGACTACGAGATCCCCAAGTAGATCATAAAAGTCGCGAAGGACTTCGGCACCGAGTCCCATCCGTCCTCTTCGTCCCATTCCTTTGCCGTGGCCCACGCCGGCGAAGAGTTCCTAGCCCAGATTGCAGCCGAGCGTGCCGATGAGCATCGTGCGGACTTCGCCCCGATCCGCCTCGGCGACGCTGAGCGAGCCGGTGAAGGTGAGGACCATGATCAGGCCAAAGAGCACTTCCGCGATGCACTCGTTCGGTGCGAGCACGCACTGGAAGGATTTGGCGGAATCGTCGGGCATAATTCAGTGAAGCTCAGATCCGTTTGCGGCCGAGGAGGAACCAAGTGCGCAGGCGGCCCTTGCCTTTGACCTCGACCTCGCCGCGCGCTTCGAGATCGAACTGGGCCGTCAGTGACTGTTGCATGTCTTCCGTGACCTGGATGCGGCCCGCCACGCCGGTGGACTCCATGCGGCTGGCGGTGTTGACCGTGTCGCCCCACAGGTCGTAGATGAACTTGCTGCGGCCGATCACGCCCGCTACCACCGGCCCGGTGTTCAAGCCGATGCGGAGGCGAAGGGAAATGCCCCGGCTCTGGTTGAACTGCTTCATGGATTGAATCATCTCCAGCGCGAGGTCCGCCAGCGCGGCAGCGTGGCCCGCGCGTATCTCCGGCACGCCGCAGACAGCCATGTAACAGTCGCCAATGGTCTTGATCTTCTCGACCTGATGCCGGCGGGCCAACTCGTCGAAATGCGTGAACAGATTGTCCAGCAGCGAAACCAGCAGCTTGGGCGACATCCCCCCGGACAGCACCGTGAAATCCACAATGTCAGCAAAGAGGACGCTGACTTCAGGGAAATGATCCGCAATGCTGTCCGTGCCGGACTTGAGCCGCGCCGCGATCGGAGCCGGCAGGATGCTCAGCAGCAGACGCTCGTTTTCGCGATGGAGCCGGTCAATCGTCAGATGGGTGTTGACGCGGGCCAGCAACTCGTGCGCGTTGAAGGGCTTGGCCACGTAATCCACCGCGCCCAGTTCGAAGCCCTTCACGATGTCGGCCGTGTCGGTCTTGGCGGTAAGGAAGATCACGGGTATCTGGTGCCATTGCTCGGACTCCTTGAGCCGGCGGCAGGTTTCGAAGCCATCCATCTCCGGCATCATTACGTCGAGCAGGATGAGGTCTGGGCGGACGCGGGTAAGCACGTCGAGGGCCTGTTTGCCATTGGTGGCGACGCTGATCTGATAGCCCTTCTGCTTCAGCGTGGCGGTGAGGGTCTGGATGTTCGCCGGGGTGTCCTCCACGATGAGGATGCGGCTGGGCGGGGCGGGTGTGGCGCTCATGAAGTGGGCATTCCTTTCTCGCGGGCCGCTGCTTGCAGCGTGGCCAGCGCGTCGGCGTGGGCAAAACCTTCCACCTGTTGCGCGAAGGCGGCGAAAGCCTCGCCCGGCAACAGGGCCTGAAAGATGGCGCGGTTGGCCTCCAGGCAATCGCTGGCGGCGGGATCGAAGTTGCTCAGGTGGGTGGTCATCTCGGCGACGACGTTCGCAGCTTGGGCAGGATCGAAGGCGGCGGCGGGCACCGGGACGGTAACCACTTCCGGCAGCGCGGCGCGCAGGCGCGGAAGGAAGTCTTCCAGCGCCGCCCGGAAGGCAGTAAGGGCCGGCGCGAGGGTGGCCGGATCGGCCTTCGCGGACATGGCTTTCTCCAGCTTCGCCGCGGTTTGCTGCACGCCGGGCAGGCCAAGGCTGCCGGCCACGCCTTTGACGGTGTGCGCCAGACGCTCGGCAAGCGCGTGGTCGCGGGCGGCCAGCGCAGCTTCGATCTGCGCGGGGGCCGTGTCCTGCTGGTCGGCGAACTGGCGGAGGAGCTTCAGGTAGAGCTTGCGATTGCCGGCCACGCGGCTCAGGCCGTCCTGGGTGTCGAGGCCGGCGATGGCGGGAAGGTCGTCGGTCTGCGGCTGCCGAGGTGATTCGGCAGGTTTTACCTCCAGCGGAACCCGGCCAGGCCCCACGTCCACGGTCGCGGGCGGGTGATAGAATCGACCCACGGTCTCGAACAGTAACGCCGGGTCAATGGGTTTGGAAAGGTGGTCATTCATGCCCGCCGCCAGGCAACGCTGGCGTTCTTCCATGGTGGCGTGGGCGGTCATGGCGATGATCGGCAGGGTCGCGAACCGCGCATCGCTGCGGATCTTCCTGGTGGCTTGGTAGCCATCCATTTCCGGCATTTGAAGATCCATCAGCACGACGTCGAAGGGCGGCGGTTGCGGGCCGTTAAACAGCTTCTCCACGGCTTCGCGACCGTTGTTGGCGATTTGCAGATTGGCCCCGACGCCTTCGAGCAACTCGACCGCGATCTGCTGGTTGATCTCGTTGTCCTCGGTGAGCAGGATGCGCGCGCCCTCCAACTGGCTCGACGCCTCATCTTTGGTCGCGCCGGAAGTCGCCCCGGCCTCCTCCGGCACGCCGAACACATCCACCAGCGTGTCCACGACCATGGACTTGGTCACCGGCTTGACGAGGAAGCCGTCCAGTTCGAGCCGCTCCGCTTCCTCGCGCACTTCCTCGCGACCGAAGGCGGTGACCAGCACGATGGCCGGCTGTTTGGCGAGCGTCGTCTCGTCGCTCTTGATGAGGCGGCTGGCTTGCAGTCCGTCCATGCCAGGCATGCGCCAGTCCATGAAGACGATGTCGAACGCCTCGGAGGGTTTTTGCGCCTTGAGCGCGGCAATGGCTTCGGGACCGGACGCCACGGTGACGACATGGCTGGCAATGGTGCTGAGCGGCTCGGCGAGAATCTCTCGCGCCGCGGCGTTGTCATCCACGATCAAGACGCGCAATTGCGCGAGCCGCTCGGGAACCAGCTTGCCCGAGCCTTTAGCGGTGCCCACGCCCAACCAGACGGTGAAGAAGAAGGTGCTGCCGACGCCCGGCTCGCTTTCGAGCCAGACGCGCCCGCCCATCAACTCCACCAAGCGCCGGCAGATCGTCAGCCCCAGCCCGGTGCCGCCGTGTTTGCGCGTCGTGGAAGTGTCGGCCTGCACGAAGGGTTGAAAGAGTTTCGCCGCCTGCTCCTTCGTCATGCCCATGCCCGTGTCGCGGACGGAAAACTTGAGCTGCACCTTCTCGCCCATTCGTTCGAGCAGTTCGATGCTCAGGCGAATCTCGCCGCGCTCGGTGAATTTCACGGCGTTGTTGACGAAGTTCGTGAGGATCTGGCCCAGGCGCAGCGGGTCGCCGAGCAGAAATTCGGGAATCGCCGGCGAGACATGGGCCAGGAACTCCAGCCCCTTGTCGTGCGCCTTCTGGGCGGTGAGCGTCGTGACCGAACTGATCACTTCGTCGAGGTGGAAGGCCGTCGTCTCCATGTCCAGCTTGCCGGCTTCGATCTTGGAGAAGTCGAGGATGTCGTTAATGACGCCCAGCAGCGACGTGCCGGCGTTGTGAACCTTGCTGACGTAGTCGCGCTGCTTCGGATTGAGCGGGGTCTTCAGGGCGAGATGCGAGAGGCCGATGATGGCGTTCATCGGCGTGCGGATCTCGTGGCTCATGTTGGCGAGGAAATCGGACTTCGCCTTGGTGGCTTCCTCGGCAATCTCCTTCGCGCGCAGGATTTCCCGTTCCGCCAACTTGAGTTCGGTGACATCCTGCGAGACGCCGTACATGAAGCGCGGCTTGCCGTTGGCGTCGCGCTCGACATTCCCGATCGCCCGTATCCAGGCCACCTTACCGTCAATGGGTCGCTTGTAGCAGTACGTAGTGTCATAGCGGGGCACCTTGCCGGCGACCGCTTCGGCATAATGGCTGCCCGTGGCCTCGGCGACCTTGGGATCGGCCGCCGCGATCCGGTTGTACCACTCGTTCGTCAGGTGATAGCGGTAGCCCGGCGTGGGCTGCTCGCCGAAGATCGCCGCCGCCCGCTCGGAACTGGTGTAGTAATCGGGATCGTTGTAGTCAATCAGCCAGTGCCCGGCCTTGGTCAGGTCCAACGCCGAGTCGCTCATCCGGTTGGCGTGCTTGAGCGCATCCTCCGCCAGCTTGAATTCGGTGATGTCCTGAGTGACGCCGAACATGTCGGCGGGCTTGCCGCTCGCGTCCTTCACCACATGCCCCAAGGCGTGAATCCAAACGACCCGCCCATCCACGGGCCGCTGGTAGGCATAGATCGCGTCGTAAACTGGGATTTTTCCGGACACGGCAGCCTCGAAGTTTTCCGCCGTGCGCTTGGCCGCTGCCTCATCCCCGAGCCGGACATGGTTCATCCAGTGCTCCAAGGTGTAGCGATGATCGGGAGCAGGCGGGTCGCCGAAAATCCGCGCCGCTCGTTCGGAGGAGTTATACCAGCCGGAGCCGTCCAAAGGAATGTGCCAGTAACCTGCCTTGGTCAGGTCCAGCGCGCTGTCCGAAAGGAAATTGACGCGCTGGAGTTGAGCCTGCTGTTGCTTGCGCTCGGTGGTGTCCGTGAAGCTGATCACCGAGCCGATCACCTCGCCGTCCTTCAGAATCGGAGTAGCGCCATATTCCACCGGCAGGCCAGTGCCGTCCTTGCGCCACAGCAGCTCGTCGTCAATGCGGCTGGCTTTGCCGTGCGTGTAGGCGGCGTACATCGGGCAGGCTTCCTTCGGATACTCGCTGCCGTCGGGGCGATGGTGATGGAAAGCGTCGTGTGACGGTTGCCCAACCAAATCCTCGGCGCTGAAGCCCAACATCCCGCAAGCTGCGGGGTTCACGAAGGTAATGCGGCCTTCGGAGTCGGTACCAAAGATGCCCTCGGCGCTGGATTCGAGAATGAGGCGCGTGCGCTCCTCGGCCTTGTGCCGCTCCTCGGTTTCCAGGGCGAAGAGCAGCGCTTTGGCCAGGGTTTCGGTCGCCGTTGCCAGCCACCGGGTTTGCGCTTCCGTCAGCGGTTTGAACAAACAAAGTTCCAGCACGCCCACCGGGGTGTCTTGGGCCAGGAGTGGATAGGCCCCCACCAGCTTCGGCAACAGCGCCCCAAAGCCGAAATGAATCCAAAGTTGCCCCTCCTCCGGCTCCATGACCAGCGGTCGCCATGACTGCGCCGCCTGCCCGACGGTACCCACCCCGGGCGCAAATGATTTCGGAATGTCCGGGCTGTCTGGATAGGCGTGCGCGATCAGGCGATGAAAGGCGCCGTCTGCTCCGACCACAAACACCGCTCCCGCCGGCACCCCCAGAAACTCGAGCGCGCCGGCCAGGCCTTTTTCGGCGACCTGAGCGGTGGTTAAATTGCCCCGCAAGCTGGTGTTGAGCGCCGAAAGACTCGACTCCAGAACCAACCGCTCCTGCGACTGACGCGTGAGTTGTTCCAGCTCGCCTGCGCGCGTGGTCAATTCAGCGGTGCGCTGGGTGACGGTGCGTTCAAGGTTCTCGTTCAACTCCGCCAGGTTTTGCTCCCGCGTCTGGATTTTACGCGCCATCGTCTGAAAGCTGCGCGCCAGTTCTCCCATTTCGTCGCTCTGCTCCGGAAGACCGCCGAGCATTTTCTCGCTGAACTGGCCCGCCTCAATCGCCGCCGCCGTGCGAGTCAGACTCAGCAGGGGGCGGGTAAAGCGTCGAGCAATGGCGGTGATCACGAAGAACAGCACCACCAACCCAGCGACACCAGCCAGCGCCGAGCGAAGCGTGAGTTCGCGCACGGGAACGAGGATTTCGTCGGCGGAAATGTTGAGCACGACCTTCCAGCCGGTCAGCGGTGACGTCGCCCAGTAAAGGCGCCGGCGTTCGCCATCCATTGTGATCTCCGCGAATCCCTCGGGCTTGGCCGCCACAAGCTGTCCACCGGGCCGGCTCGTCAAGTCGGCGCCCGGAAAGCCTTTGCGAAGCATGAGTTCTTCGTCCGGATGCGCGATGATCTTGCCCGCCCGGCTGACGAGATAGGCGAATTCGTTGGTGCCGCCGCGCCCGCTTTCCACCGCCCGGCTCAGTCGGACCGCCCGCACCATCGCGCGGATACGATCCAGAGCCAGGTCCGCCGTGGCCACTCCGATGAAGTTTGAACCAGCCTCGAACATGGGCACCGCCAGGGTCACCATCGCGATCTCAGAGCCACCGTCGTCGAAGTAGGGTTCCGTGACGCAAAAAGTTTGCGCGGCCTTGGTGGCGCTGAACCATTCCTGTTTCGGGTCGTGGTAGTCGTAACCCACCCGATTACGATTCGGCCAGCTCTTGCGGTCCACCCACGGCATCGCGTCCGCCTCCCGCCAGTCCTTGTGCTCGAAGGCCATGGCGAGACCGTAAACCTCATCCGTCGGCATTTGGGAAAGGAGCTGGGCCATCAATGGCACCATGCCGGGGTCGGGATCGCGCCCCAACACCTGCTGCCGGCTGGCCGTGCTGCGGGGCAACATGCCAATGCGGGCAATGAAGTCGTCCAGCCGGCGCGCCGCCGCGCGAATCTCGAAGCTGGCCTTGGCGGTGCTCTGCTGCTCCAACCCGGTGCAGGCGGTGCGGTAGTTGAACCACACGGTCAATCCGAGGATCAGTCCAGCGGCAAGGCCGACGCCAAGCTGAAGCCGGCGGGCGATGCTGTGATGAGTGAAAACATGTTTCATAGAGAAATCCACTGCGGCAATCGGTTGACGCACCCGGAACCGGCCGCGGCGCAAGCCATGACGCGCGCTGGCCATTTCAGCATGCCACGGCAAAAAATCACGTCAAAGGGGCCGGCCACGGGGCCGGGTAATCGCGGCCCGGTTGCCAGCAGAAACTCGACCAGCGGCCCAGCAACTCCCGCTGCCGCTCCGCCAGTTCGATGCCCGCCAAGCTCAGGGCAGGCCGGCGGGTGCGGTCGAATTGCTCATTACCGATCACCGCGCCTAAAACCGCACGTACTGCCGGCCATGCCGGGCGCGGGCCTGCTCCTCTTCGCGGTGCCGGGCGTTGAGGATGGCTTGAGCCGTCTGCCGGGCGACGCCGCGCGCCAGGTTAAGATCATTGGCGTCGAATTGCCCAGGTTGCTGGCCGCCCAGGACGATCAGGCCGAGCGACTGGCCCCCAACCTGGATGGGCGCGAGCACCAGCGCTGGCGTCTCGAAGCCAAGTCGCTCGGACGCCTTGAACGTCTCGTCCTCGGCGAGGTTGCGCACGAGTTGTTCGTTCGGCGTGGTCAAGGCCTGCGCCACGATGCCCACGCCGCTGGCGATGTCCTCCCGCTGCGCGACGGTCAGTTCCAATTCCACCAGGCCGCGCACCTCGAGGCGATCCGAGAACTGGGCGCGCAGCGTCACCAACCCCCAGTCGGCGAGCGTAGCGCGGCAAAGTTGATGCAACACCACGTCCAGTAATTGCTCAAGGTTCTGCGATTCGCCGATGGCCTTGCCGATCTCGTCGTACACGATCACCTGGGCGTTGAGCCGGCGAATGCGCTCGCCGGAAGTCCGGATCATGGCAAACAGCACGTTCATGCCGGCCCGGCTGCCTTCCTTTTGCAGCGCGTCGAAGGCGGCTTGGGAGAGCCGCAACAGGTGCGTCGGTCCAGCAGCCACCGCCGAGGCCGAGCGAGGCTTTTGATCGAAGAGCGACATCTCGCCGAAGTAATTCCCCGCCTCCAGCACGGCGAGCGTCTTGCGGCTGGAGGCGTCGGTGCCTGTTTGCTTTTCAATGCGCACCGTGCCGGCGCTGATGAAAAACATTGCGTCGCCCGGATCGCCTTCGGCGAAGATCGTCTCTCCGTCGGCGCAGCCACGCTCCTCGAGCGCGCCGGCGAGGCCGGCCAGCGCCGCGTCGTCCAGCGCGCTGAGCACCGCGATTTGCTTGAGGGTGGCGAGTTTCATCGGGCCTCCCGGCGCGGCTGCGCCTGAAACCGCGGATCCTGCTGGTGCGCCGTGAAAGCGCGGAACTCCTGCGGATGATTGGCCTTGCTGAGCGCATCTTCCGGCGTGACCAACCCGGCCAGGCAAAGTTCGCTCAGGGATTTTTCCATCGTACACATGCCGTCGCGCGTGCCGGTCTGAATGGCAGAGTAAATCTGGTGCGTCTTGCCCTCGCGAATGATGGCCGAGATGGCGGGCGTGACCACCAGCACTTCCCGCGCGGCCACGCGACCCATGCCGTCGGCCCGTGGCAGGAGGATTTGCGAAACCACGCCCTTCAAGCTCGAAGCCAGCATGACGCGAATTTGCTCCTGCTGGTAAGGCGGAAAGACGTCAATGATCCGGTCCACCGTCTGGGCCGCGTCCTGTGTGTGGAGCGTGGACAGGACAAGGTGACCGGTCTCGGCGAGCGTCAGTGCGGCGGCGATAGTTTCCAGATCGCGCATTTCTCCGACGAGGATGACGTTCGGATCTTCGCGTAGCACGCTCTTGAGGGCCTTGGGGAAGGAGTGGGTGTCGTAGCCGAGTTCACGCTGATTGATCGTGCAACGGATGTGCGGGTGCAGGAACTCGATCGGATCCTCGATGGTGACGATGTGGCCTTCCTTCTCCTGGTTAATCAGGTTGAGCACGGCGGCGAGCGTGGTGGATTTGCCGCAGCCGGTCGGGCCGGTCACGACCACCAATCCGCGCGGCAGGAGGGCGAGCTGGCGTACGGTGTCGGAAAGCCCCAGTTCCTCGAACGTCGGGATGTTCTCGCCGATCGTCCGGAACACGCCGGCCACGCAGCCGCGCTGCATGAACACGTTGACGCGGAAGCGCGACACGCCGGGAATCCCGATGGAGAAATCCAGCTCGTGCTCTTCCTCGAACTTAGCTTTCTGGTCGTCGGTGAGGACGCTGTAGATGAGCGACTTCGTATCGTCCGGGCTGAGTTCGTTTGGGAAGCCGCCCGGGATGAGCCGGCCCGAGATGCGCACCATCGGCGGGCGCTGGGCGGTGATGTGCAAGTCCGAGGCGCCATACTCGACGGCGTGCTTGAGGAGTTCTGCGAGGTCCATGATTTAGATAGGGTCAGGGTGAAGGGAGGGGAACGGAAATAATGACGAAGCACGAATGACGAAGGACGAACTAAGTCCGAAGTCCGAAATCCGAAGTCCGAAACAAGCCCGCCCGCCGAAAGCCGAAATGGTCCCGTGGCTGGGGTCGTTTCGGGCTTCGTGCTTCGTCATTCTCTTGTCATTTGTCATTCGTCATTTGTCATTCGAGATTGAGTTCACACCAATCCGGACGTGCCGGAGAAAATGCCCTTGAGGTTCATGCGAAGTTCGTCGGGCTTGGGCGACACCCGCAACGCCTCGGCTTCCTCCACCTTGCCGGCGTTGACGAGGTCCACTAGGGCCTGGTTGAAAGTCTGCATCCCCTCGGTGCGCGAGGACTGGATGGCCGCCGGAATCTTGGCCGTGTCGCCTTCCAGAATCAGCTTCTTGATCCGTGGCGAGTTGGTCAGGATCTCCAGTGCTGCGACTCGTCCGCCGCCGGCGCGGGCCACCAGCTTCTGGCAAATGATCGCCCGCAGGCCGAGCGAAAGCTGCATGCGAATCTGCGGGGCGCGATCGGTCGGGAACATGTTGATAAGCCGCTCCAGCGATTCCGGTGCGTCCTGGGTGTGCAGCGTGGCAAACACCAGATGGCCGGTCTCCGCCGCCGTCAGCGCCACGGCCGCCGACTCCGTGTCGCGCATTTCACCGATGAGAATCACGTCGGGATCCTGCCGCAACACATGCTTCAGCGCGCTGGCGAAGTTCGCGGAATCCAGGGCCATTTCCCGCTGGTTGACGAGCGCCTGCTTGTTTTCCGTGGACGAACTCGATGGGATCCTCCAGCGTCATGATGTGGACCGCCTCGGTCGCGTTGATGTGGTCAATGATCGCGGCCAGGGTAGTGGATTTGCCGCTGCCGGTGGCGCCGCTCACGAGCACGAGGCCATCGTTCGCGCCGGCGATTTCCTTGAGCACCTGCGGCAGCTCCAGCGTGTCGAGCGCCAGAATCTCGGTGCCGATGGTGCGCAACACCAGGCCCGGCTTTTCGCGTTGATAAAACAAGTTGGCCCGGAAGCGGCCCAACTCCGGAATGGCGACGGCGGCATCGCAGTCCTTGTTGGCGATGAAGGCTTGGAGTTTCTCGTCGGAGCCAAGGACTTCGCGCGCCAACCGCAGCACGTCCTCCTCGGTGAGCGGCGTCATCTCGAAGCGGCCCAACTGGCCGTGGATGCGACCCATCGGGACCGCGCCAGCTTGCAGGTGGAGATCCGAGCCTTGGTTCTCGACCAGGATGCGGAGGAGATCAGCGAGCGCAGGATGGGTTGGCATGGGATTCAGTGTATTCGGATTTCAACGGGAGTGGCAAGCTTCCTACTGCGGCAGAGTCAAGTGAGTCACAGAGTCGCCCGATTCATGGTCTCCGTCAGAACGATGGACTGTCATTTTACAGCCCTCGGGGCGGCAGGAGGTAAAGCGTCATGGCGAAGATCTTGGCCGCCACGGATTCCGTGGCATGACTTAGCAGCGCGGCTAGTGGTACGATGGCCAGGACGGACAGCACGAAGAGCAGCGTATGCGCTTCGGGCTTGAGCTGCGCGGCGGCAAACACCACGGGCACGAAGGCCAGCAGCCAGAGCAGCGGATTGTGACGGATTTCCTTCAGCAGGTGGTTCATAGGATTTAATTAGAGTTAGCCAGTACTTTGCTGGGTTGCCGACTCGCCGGAGCCGCGAGAACGTTTAATTCGAAGTCGAACAAACGGTCGGCGGCAGCCAGGTAGATGTCAATCAGTTCCCGCCGGCGGCGCAGCAGCTCCCGCCGCAAGGGGCCAACGGCGCGCCCGCTCATCTCCTTGTCCGCGACCGCGCGCCGCACACCGGCAAGCAGAACCTCCACGTCCTGGAGATTGCCCATCATCGCCTGATAATCACGCATGCGGCCCAGGTCCTCCGCCTTCAGTCCCGGCAGGTACTGGCGCAGCAACTCGCACAGGTAGCGGAAGCGCTTGAACGCCACGCGGGTCAGGTGGATCGTTACCGTCCGGTTTGGGCGAATGCGCCGACGCCACGCCACAACCCGATCAAACGCCTCGCGCAACGCCGCCAGCACCTCCAGATGCGCCGCTTCGCGAGGCATTTTGCCAGTTGACCTCCGGAGTTGTTTCTCCACGGTCTTCAAGCGCCGCTCCGAGCGTGCCTGTTTGGTCGCATGGACTCCCTGGCACAGTTCATCGGTCAGCCGCCGCTCGCGCCGGCGCAACAGCGCATCCAATTCGCTCGCCTCGGGGAATAGCCGCCACAGCGGCCGGAGCAGTGACAACTGCACCTGGGTGTCGCGCAGTTCGTCGAAGGCATCGAGCCGCTTCTTGAAAACTTTGCGCATCTTCCTGAGTGGACCGGGAAAGCGCAGCGTGCTCAGCAAGTCGAGCAGCGCCAGCAGCCGGCGGGTTTCGATCCGCAGATCATGCACGGCGCTTTCCGAGAACTTGCGCTGGCAGCGTTCCAGCCGCTTCCGGTAGCGCCGACGCTCTACCTTGACGCGGTTGGCGAGCGAGGCGGCGAGCGAGGTTGAGGAGCGAGCGGCCATGTGGGGGAGTTAGAATGACCGCTGGACCAGTCGGATTTCCGGATGTTTGAGGCGTGTTTTCATCCTAGAAAGAACAGTTGATTAACCACAAAGAACCCAGAGAACACCGAGAGAACAGTTTGCGCACAATCTTCGACACACCTGATCGGAGAACTGGCGGTCGCCTGTAAATAGTTGATTCTCTGCGTTCTCTGCGTTCTTTTGCGGCTCAACTGCTCTTTTCAGGTTCATGGGTTTATTTCGGCTTTGCTTCCAAACGCGACGCGTAAATTCTGCTCGCGACCGCGAAGAAAAGGCTGGCGGACGATCCGCACATGAGAATGCCGGTCAAACCCTCCAACGGAGCGATCAGTAACCACGGCTTCGGCAACACCAGATCGCCGTAGCCTATCGTCGAATAGGTAACTCCGGAAAAATAGAACGCCGACTCAGCATCCGGCAGGCATTCCTGCCAGTGTTGATTTGTTTGCTGTGTTTACTGTTGTATCGTGTCGGTGAAGTGAAAGATGGCGCGACGATGGAACAGGTTCATGGCTGGCGCTTGGTTTGAAGGTTATGGGAAGTCACTAACCGCAAGTGCCTGCCTCGGTTGTGGCTGACACCACTTTGGTCTTGGTTGGTTCCCGCTCACGGAGCAAAGCGGGCGTCTTTGAGCGCGACATCCACAGCTTCTTGAATGCGGCCTGCCCGGACTTCCGCGGAGGCATCGCGCAGCAACGGTCGCACGACAAAGGAACGTTTCAGCAGCTTGTAAGTCTTCGCATCAATGATGTCTATCAGCAGCGTGCCGGCCTCGAAGGAATCTGGCTTCTTGCTGTCGGTGTAGGCCGCTTGCGCCTTGTCGTGCAAGGCGGAGGCGTCGCGGCCATAGCCAAAGTAAGTGCTGATGGCCTCGGTGGTCACATTGTTGCCGACGATGACCAGATACGCGACAGTCACATCACCACCGGAGGGCAGCTTGCTCAGACCTTTGCTCGCGAGGTTTTGGCTAATGGCGTCCTGAATGAGAGCATGAATCTGCTCCCGGTTGTCGGAAAAAGCCGGAGCGGCCCTGGAGCCGCCGGCCACAAAGCTGAAGGTGGTGGCGTGGATGGTGCCGGTGTTGACCTTGGTCGGCGCGGAACTGCATCCGGCGACCAGGATGGCGGCTAGATTGAGGGTAATGAAGAACGATCGTTTCATGGCTTTGATCCTTTGCTTGTTAGTTTGTTTGGCTTGTCTTACGGACTGAATTGGGGGAGTCACTTGCTGCCAGAGGCTGGCCGCGTCTCCTTGAGGGCTTGTGCCAACTGGCGGCTGAGGTCGGCCACGAGGTCGCTCAGCGTGGCAATGGCACCGGACGGGGCGGTATCCGGCGACGGGCCCTGGCGCGTGAGCCGGGCTTCACCGGCTTTGAGGATTTTCTCTCCGCCCGGTGCGAGAATGCGCCACCAAGCGACGAGCACCGCATTCCCGCGGGTGTCCACGTCGAACTGTTCGATGGTAACATAGACCTCTGCCGCCACGTCTTCGCTCCGCCAAGCGGACAGACGAATCTGGTCCGTGGGCAGCAGGAGCGCGAGATTCGCCGCCACCACGCGTTGAATGCCCGTGTCCAGGCGCTCGGCCCAGAGTGTCACCACGGGATACTCTATCTCGTTGGTGCCGCTGCGAATGGCCATGGACGTGTTGAAGAGATAGGCGGGGAGTTTCACCTGTCCCACACCGACGGCCAAGGTACCAGGAGGCACGGCCGCAGTTTCGGTGACGGGCAGAGCCGCGAGCACGAAATGGCGCTCGGTGGCTTTCGACGGCTTCAGGAAACCGAAGCAGCCGGTCAGACTCACGCAGGCGGCCAGGGCGAGGAGGAGCGCGGGGAATGACGAATGAAGAATGACGAACGACAAATGAAATCCGAAGCTCGAAATCCGAGGGGCGTCGGGCACGGGCCGCGGTAGGTTTTCTGAATGGGATCGAAGGGCCACCCACTCTGTGCCGGCGTTCGGACTTCGGACTTCGGACTTCGGACTTCGTGCTTTTGATGTCAGTTTCATGGTTTCTTGGGTAAAATTTCGCGGCCGGTAATAAGGGCGTTCGGATGCTGTTTGAGGTAGTCAACGAGAGAGGAAATAGATTGGGCGGCGCCGGTAAGCTGTTCCAGAGCCTGGTCGAGATCGCTGCGCAGGGGCGAATCGGGCGCCAGCGCCCGGCGCAGGTTTTCCCCAGCGCCGCGAAGCTGGGCGAGCGCCGAGTTGGCCTGGGCGAGAGTGTTGGTGATGCTGTCGGAGAGCGGGTCAAGCTTGCTGGTGAGTTTCGCGCCTAGTTCGCGGTATTGGTCGAGCGTCGGCTTGATGGAGGCGAGGCCATTGGTGATGTCGGGGGAGGTCACGAGACGATCCACGGAGGCCAGCAGGTTGGTGACGCCGGCGTTAATCTCGGCCATCTTCAATTCGCCCACGGTGGTGTCGAGCCGGGTGAGCAGCGCATTCAGGTTTTTCTCGATGCTCTTGATGTCGAGGCTGGCGAGGTTGTTGAACAATTGCTGGGTCTTGGTGGGCACGGTGGGCACCTCGGGGTAGGTATTCGTCAGTTGATGGAAGACGGGCGGCGGCGCTTTGGGATCTATGTCTATGCCCACGTAGAGCACGCCGGTGACCAGGCTCTCCGTCTGCAGCGTGGCGCGCATGCCCGCTTTGATCCGGTCGGCCATGACGCTTTCAGTGAAGACGTAAACAAACGATGGCATCCGATCCCGCAGGAGCTTCTCCTCCATCTCGATGATGACCGGCATGGCGTAATCATTCTTGGCCTGGTTGAACTGGACCATGACCCGCTTGACCGAGCCGATGGTTACGCCGCGAAACTTGACGGGGGCGCCCTCGTTCAGGCCGTTCAACGAATCGTCGAAATAGATGATGAGGTCCTTGGTCTTGCTGAACATCTTGGACGAGCTGAAGAGCAGCAGGCCGGTGACGCCCAGCGCCACGCCGGTGACGATGAACAGGCCGATGGAGGTGGTGTTGATTTTCTTGCTCATGAGAACTGGGGATTAGTGGGGTGTAGCGGCGGCGGACTTGGCGGAGGCTTCGCCGCGCGTGAGAAACTTCTGCACCTCGGGATCGGTGGAGTTCTTCAACATGTCGCGCGGATTGCCTTTGGCCCGCATGGTGCGGGTGTTGGGGTCGAGGAAAACCGAGTTGTCGGCAATCGTGAAGATGCTGGCCAGTTCGTGCGTGACCACCACGAACGTCGCACCGAGACTGTCGCGGAGCTGCAGAATCAGCTCATCCAAGTTGCGCGAACTGATCGGGTCGAGGCCCGCCGACGGCTCGTCGAAGAAAAGGACATCCGGGTCCAGCGCGAGCGCACGGGCCAGCCCGGCGCGCTTGCACATGCCACCCGAAATCTCCGCCGGATAATAATCCTCGAAGCCTTTCAAGCCGACGAGCGCCAGCTTCAGCCGGGCGATCTCCCGGATTTCGGCGGCCGGGAAATCGGTGTATTCACCCAGCACCAGGCCGATGTTTTCCGCCAGCGTCATCGAGCTCCACAGCGCGCCGCTCTGGAAGAGCACGCCGAAGCTCCGCAGCTTGCCCTTCCGCACTTCGTCATCCGATTGCCAAAAGGGCGTGCCGTCATAGTAGATGTCTCCTTTCGCCGGTTCCTTCAGCCCGATCATGTGCCGTAACAGGGTGCTTTTGCCGCAGCCGCTGCCGCCCATGATGATGAAAATCTCGCCGCGCTTGATCTGGGCGCTGATGTCGCGCATCACGACAAACGAGCCATAGGCCATCGTCAGGTCGCGAATCTCGATTTTGATGTCGGTTGCGGAGGCCATGACTCAGATGTGGAGCGCGCTGCAAATCACAGCGAAGATGCCGTCCGACGCAATGATCCAAGTGATGCCGGTCACGACGGCCGAGGTGGTGGCCAAGCCGACGGCGGCGGCGTTGGTGCCGCATTGCAGTCCGCGCAAGCAGCCCGTGAGCGCGATAATTACGCCGAAGAACGAGCCTTTGAAAATCCCCAGCAAGAAGCCGGCGAGGCTGATGGATTCCACCGTCCGGGCCAGATAAACCTGCGGCGCGATATCCAGCATCAGAGTCGCGACCAGGAAGCCGCCGCTGATGGCAATCAAATCGGCGAAGATGCACAGCAGCGGCATCATCAGGACAAGGGCCATCATGCGCGGCAGGACGAGGAATTCGAAGGGCGAGATGCCGAAGGTCTGAAAGGCCTCGATCTCTTGGTTCACCTTCATGGTGCCCAGTTGCGCCGCAAACGCCGCGCCGGTGCGGCCGCAGAGGATGATGCCCGTCATGATGCAGCCCATCTCGCGCACCGACGCCACCGCCACGAGATCCGCGGTGTAGATGGCCGCGCCGAAACGCGCCAACTCGGAGGCGCCGACAAAGGCAAGAATCAGACCGATGAGGAAGTTAATCAGGGCCACGATGCCCAGCGCCTGCGGCCCGCACGCCTGCATCACCTCGAACATGTCCGTCCACCGGAACTGCGCCCGGCCCCGCGCCAGCTTCAGCAACGCCACCACGCTCTCGCCCAGGAAGCTGAGCATCACCTGGCCGCCGGTCCAGAACGCCACGCCCGACTCGCCGACGCGCTCGAGGAAGGGCGTCTTCGTAACCCGCCGCGCGGCGTCAGCCTTTTCCGGCACGGCCTGGGAAAGCGTAATCAACTTAGCCAGACCGTCCGGCAGCGTCGCGGTGCGGAACTCAACCTTCCCTTTGGCGCACAGGTCGTTCAGTGCCAGGATGCGCACCATCAACGCACTGTCCCAGCGGCCCAACTCCTTCGCCTCGAACTCCATCGCTTTCACGCCGCTGCCGGCCAGTTCCTGCGCCACCGCCGAGACGTCCGGCAGGCCCGTCCGGTCCAGCCAGTCCCCAGCGAGCTCGACGACGAGCACGCCGGACTCTGTGCGCCGAGCGGCCAGGCGTGCGGGAGTTGGTGCGGGATTACTCACCGAGAGGTGTCAGCAGGGAGTGAGGCCGGGTATGGCACTGGACGAGCATGGGTTACTGCGGCTTCTCGACGCTGATAGCGATCATCTCGGTGATGCGGAACACCACCTGTTCGCCCACTTTACGTTGGCTCAGGTCCACGTCGTCGCGAACCGGGAAGGTTCGGGTAATGCCACCCTCAAACTGAAGCGTCGCCGTGCGGTTGACGGGATCAATCGCTATGACCTTAGCGGTCACTTGCGTAGTTCCCGCCACCAATCCACCCGGTTGGGCGCCCTTCGGAGCCAAGGCCACCACGGCGGCCGTTCCGTCACCCGAAGCGGTGCCTTTCTGGTCGAGGTACGCGACTATTTTCTCCGCCACGGTGGCGATGATCTGGTCGCCCACTTTCACTTGGTCAAAATTGACGGCCGCCGGACCCACCTTCACGGGAAACTTCTTACCGTCGGGTCCGAGGAGCGTCGCCTGGCGTTTGGCCTGGTCAACCGCGGTCACAGTGGCGGTTATTTTGAAGGTCTGGACAATCGTTCCCCCCGGTACGCCCTCGGTGAAGGTGACCCGGGAACTCCCCTCGGGAGGCAGAGGTTTCGGCGTGGACGAGCAAGAGGTGAGGGCGAACAGGGCGGCTGGCAGCAGGGCCAGCGTCGCGAAACTGATGGTTTTCGATGTCATAGTTTTAGGCAGTTGGGTGATTCGACGGTAAAATACGTTACCAAGGAAGCTCTAACAAGAGCTTCGTACGCGTTCGAGGGTTGGCTGTGTTTCGAAGTTTGCGGTGTCGCGTTGGCTGCCGCAGATCCAGAGTTAGTCCCGCGAGAGCGTCCAGGTCTTGTCCGGGTCGTATGCCTTCATCGTCCCGGCAGTTTGGGGAGTCTTAGGCCCAAGGTCTTTTTGATAAACGCGGCCCTGCTGGTTCACGATGAAAGTCATAATGCCGGTTTCGCCATACTCGGCGGGCCACGCCACGAGCGCAAAGCCACCAATCATGTTGCCGTTGATGACATAGTCGTATTTGCCGCCAGGCGCATGTTGGCCCTGGCGGGTCAGGAGCTTGAAGTAATAGCCGTGGAACGGCTCCGGGGCGGCGTCCTGCTCCTTGGCCTTTACCAGGTAACCCTGGCCCTGCGCCTGGGCCACGAGCGGGCCAAGCGGGCTGATGTCACCGTCGAGATCGAGCGGCCAATAAAGCCCGTCTTTTGTGCCGGGGGTGCTGCGAAACTTCTGCGCGTACTCCAGCACGTCGTCGCCGTCGCGATCCTTGCTGGCGTACTCACGCTGGGCCTCGGCGTAGGCGCGCACCGACTGGAGCGTGGAGAGTTCATTCTTGCCGATGTGGCGGTTCAGGATTTCGTCCTTACCGGCCTCGGTATCGAAGAACCACAAGCCATTCCGCTTGACGATGGGCACCGGGAACGGCCAGGCGTTGTCGCCAATTACGAGCACGCATTTGGTTTCCGACTCATGCACGAGTCGCTGCTGCTGGTTGACGGCGGCATTGAACGCACTAAGTTCGTTGGCGGCCTGCACGCGATCGGGGTTTTGGATTTCCACTCCGACCGGGCCGAAAATCACCCGGAAGGCGTTGGAGTCTTGAGCGCTGGCCGCGGCCAGGAGTTCCGCCACCGCCGCTTCGGGGGTCGCAAAGGTCTTGCCGATGTCCGCCGCGCTAACGGCGAAAGGCGCGCTGAGAGCCAACGCCAACGCGACGTTCTGATGGAGGATGGATGGGGAGAATCGTTTCAGGAAGTTCATGCAACAGCTTTTTGAGGAGGTCTTCATCTCAGTAAATAATAAGGTTGAGAGTTTTGTCTGGGAGTTCATCGCCGGCCACCACCGCCACCACCGCCACCGCTACGTCCGCCGCCCCCGCCACTGGAGGCACCACTGCTGCGACTGGAGGTGCCACGACTGCTGGAAGCACCAGCACTGGCACCGCTGCTCGCGCCGCTGAAGGCGCTGCCCGACGAGGAAGAACGACTGGCAGCAGGACTGGCAGCAGGACTCGACCGGGCTTGCGAAGCGCTGGGAGACGCCGTGGGCTTGCTGGCCGGGGGCGTGCCGGTGGTGGGGCGCGCGCCGGCCGTTCCAGTGGAAGGCCGCGCTCCGGCACTGGCGGTCGAAGGCGAGGCACCGCCGGAACTATAACCCCGCGCCTGTGCGCTGCCGGTCGAGTTTGCGGCGCTGGGGGAACCGCTCTTGGCCATCCGGCTCTGGTCCGGTTGCCATTTCTGCTGGCCACCCGCCGCGCCGGTTTGGTTGACGCCGGTGGAACGGGAGCTATTGGCGCTGTTGTTTCGGTTCACGTTGTTATTGTTATTGACGTTGACGTTGTTGTTGTTGTTGACGTTGATGTTCACATTGCCGCTACCGTGATAACAACCGCCGTTGTTCCAGTTGCAGTTGTTGTTGGCGATGGCGGCCCCCACCATCATGCCCACGCCGAAGGTGACCAGCGGCGCCGCCGGGCTATAGACGTAGCCCGGCGGCGGGTAATAGACGGTCGGGGGATAGCTCGGCACATAAACCACCTGCGGATTGGACGGCTGAATCTGGA
>CAINDV010000934.1 GCA_903847485.1 uncultured Verrucomicrobiota bacterium | reverse complement strand
GGGTAGTCTGCGAGGGGTGCAATCAAGGAGCGCAGCCCGTGCGGGAGGGGAACCTGATAGGTCTGCGTTCATGAAATCCGTAATTCTTTGTCAGGCGGCGTTGGCAGTGGCCTTGGCGACCGCCGGAGCGAACGAAACCACGAATGCGCCCGCGCCGGTGCTGACCGCGGAACCTCGGCGCTGGTCGCTCTCGCTGCGTTGGGAAAACGACATGTTCGCCGGCACCGACCGGTTTTATACCGACGGCATTTCGCTGTCGCTCCTCCACACCGGTGGGGGTTGGTTGGAACCGGTGGCCGACTGGCTGCCGTGGGGGAAAGGGCGTCATTGCGTGGGTTACGACGTGGGGCAACTCATGATCACTTCCGGGAACAAGCTGCTCCCGATACCTGATCCCAACGACCGACCATACGCTGGCATACTCTACGGGGGGCTTTCGTTGCACATTGATCGTGGCGACAACTACCATGGACTCAAGTTCATCGCCGGCGTGGTCGGACCCTGGTCGTATGCCGAGGAAACCCAGAAGCTGGTGCATCGCTGGGTGGGCAGCCCGCAGCCCCAAGGCTGGGATTACCAACTCAACAACGAACCGATTTTCAACCTGGTTTACGAGTATCGCCACAAGTTCCGTCTGCTCGGTGGCCCGCGGGGACTGGCGGTGGAGGCGCTGCCCACCGGCACGGTCATGCTGGGAAACATGCTGACGCAGGGACAGGTTGGGGGACAGGTCCGGTTCGGCTATAACCTGCCGGATGACTTCGGCATCGCCTTGATCGGCGGAATGGGCCAGTTGCCGCCTCCGCGCCTGGACCCCGATCCCCGGGTGCGGGCAAAGACGGGAGTTTATGTCTATGGCGGGCTCCAAGGCAGTCTGGTGCTCCACAACATCACCCTGGACGGCAACACCTGGCAGGATAGTCCCAGGGTGGACAAGAACTACTTGGTGCCGTCCGCGGAAGTTGGGGTGGCGTTGGCGTCCCGGCGTTTCCTGGCGGCCTTCTCCTACGTGTTTCTGGGGCGCGAATTCAAAGGTCAGCCCGACCCCTCGGAGTTTGGCGCATTTACCGTGACTTACCGATTTTGAAACCGATTGAACCCCCGAACCGGCGCGGCGGTTGTGGCACGGGCGTCTCGCCCGCGTGTTTGGAATCGCACGGGCGAGACGTCCGTGTCACTACCGCCGCGCCAGTTCGTGGGTTGCCAGTTCGTGGGTTCAATCGGTTTCAAAATCGGTAAGTCAGGGTAAATGCGCCGAACTCCGACGCGTCGGGCTGGCCTTTGAATTCGCGCCCCAGAAACACGTAGGAAAAGGCCGCCAGGAAACGCCGCGACGCCAGTGCCACACCAACTTCCGCAGACGGCACTAAGTAGTTCTTGTCCACCCTGGGACTATCCTGCCAGGTGTTGCCGTCCAGGGTGATGTTGTGGAGCACCAGACTGCCTTGAAGCCCGCCATAGAGGTAAAGCCCCGTCTTTGCCCGCACCCGGGGATCGGGGTCCAGGCGCGGAGGCGGCAACTGGCCCATCCCGCCGATCAGGGCGAGGCCGAAGTCATCCGGCAGGTTGTAGCCGAACCGAACCTGTCCCCCAACCTGACCCTGCGTCAGCAAGTTTCCGAGCATGACCGTGCCGGTGGGCAACGCCTCCAGCGCCAGACCCCGAGGGCCGCCGAGCAGGCGGAACTTGTGACGATACTCATAGACCAAGTTGAAAATCGGTTCGTTGTTGAGTTGGTAATCCCAGCCTTGGGGTTGCGGGCTGCCTACCCAGCGATGCACCAGCTTCTGGGTTTGCTCGGCATAAGACCAGGGCCCGACCACGCCGCCGATCACTTTCAGTCCGTGGTAACTATTGTCCCGGTCAATGTGCAGCGAAAGTCCGCCATAGAGGATGCCGGCGTAAGGCCGGTCATTGGGATCCGGTATCGGGAGCAGCTTGTTCCCGGAAGTGATCATGATTTGCCCCACGTCGTAGCCCACACAATGACGCCCCTTCCCCCACGGCAGCCAATCGGCCACCGGCTCCAACCAACCCCCGCCGGTGTGGAGGAGCGAGAACGAAATGCCATCGGTATAGAATCGGTCCGTGCCGGCGAACATGTCGTTTTCCCAACGCAGCGAGAGCGACCAGCGTCGGGGTGCCGCGGTCAGCACCGGCGCGGGCGCGTTCGTGGCCTCGCTCGCTCCAGCGGTCGCCAATGCCACTGCCAAAACCGCCTGACAAAGAATTACGGATTTCACGAATGCAGATCCATTGAGTGTCCCCACCCACCCGCACGGTCTGCGCTCCTCGATTGCACTCCTCGCAGACCATGCGTGCGGTTAACCGACTACTTGCAGCAGCAGGACGTGGCTTCCTTGACGGCCTTTTCGACGGCCTCGCGGGTTTCGCCGGTGCGCTTTTGAATGCGGCCCAGCAGTTCGTCCTGCTTGCCTTCGGCAAACTGCAGATCGTCATCCGTCAGCTTGGCCCACTTCTGCTTCAGTTTGCCCTTGGTGATGTTCCAGTCGCCCTTGATTTCTAGTTTGTTCATAATGCTTTGTTTTCTTTCTGTGTATCGCCGCCAACATGACGGCAAAGTGTTTCCGCGGGGTTTGCCAGCCGACCGCTCAAATCCTGCCGAGCAGAACCAGGATCAGTAGAATGATCAGGACCAGGCCCAATCCTCCCGTCGGACCATACCCCCACTTCCGGCTATGCGGCCAGGCGGGGAGCGCGCCGAGTAACATCAACACCAGCAAAACTACCAAGACAGTTCCTAACATAGTGCGCCTTTCAGTGCCGACTTGCGGACGCCGGCCACGCCAGCAGCGATTGCCTGGTGATGGTCCGTCCACCTTGAATGAGCCGGCTGCTTGTTCATGGCAGAACGATACGAGCAACAGGCCAGCGTGCGCTATGGGGTGTTCACCCCAGCCGGAGAATTTCCCGACTTTGGCACCCCTTTCTCAAGAGAGATCGCCGGAGTATTCATCTTGATCTGATTCACTCTTCGGAGGGCGCATTTCAGTTTCTTGCAGCCTCTCATTAGCACCCGGCTTCAGCCGGGTGTCCGCCGCCGGGAAGTGAGGTAAACCGCTTCAGCGGTTGGGCGGAGCCTGGCGTGCCGAAGCCGTTGAAACGGCTGGACCAGCCAAGTCTCGGACCTCACCCGGCTGAAGCCGGGTGCTAATGGTAGGTGGCAAGAAAACTGTATAGCCCCTCTTCGGAGGCAGCGCTGTCCGACCCTGGAGATGGTCGCGTTTACGCGTGCTTCCGCCCTTCATACAGTTCCTTCAGCAGCTTCATCCGCAGGAAATCAGTAGGATCATGGAGGCATGTACTTCCACCGTGGGTGGTGGCCTTGAGCATTTCGGAAAACGATTGCTCGGACCGCTTAAGACCGTCTGCCAACAGCCTGTCGGTGAGGTGTGCGAAGGGAATGCCAGCTTGGCGAACCAAGTCCATGATGCTCATCGCCTCTGGAACCTTCTCCGTCAGAGTTGGTCCAGCCCGGCCGTGCTGGCGGAAAGCCGTGAGCGTAGCGAGCGTCATGGCGCTAATCGTGTCCGAACCAATTAACTCCTCGACATAGAAAGAGTCTGCGTAGCTGGGGTTATTGGGGCCTGTGTCGGCCCACAGCAGGCGCTGTGGCTGTGCGCCGCGTCGGCTCAAAGCTTGCCACCGATCGCCGCTGAAAATGGCGAGCTGTTTCTGGTAGGCAACCTTGGCACTGGCGATGGCGACCTTGCCCAGCAAGGACCGCAGCACACCTTGATGGCCGTGGGCACCGTGGGCACCCTCTAACTGCTCGCCTATCCACTGGTCCACAACCGTGTCAATGCGACTGAGGTAGAAGCTGGCCACACTCGCCACTTGGCTAAGATCTCCACCTTGCTGAGCCAGACTATCCAGCCCAGTCAGGTAAGCGGCGGCCGCCTGTTCGTAGGTTGCTTCCGCGAACAGCATAGTGACATGCACATTGATCCCTTCGCTGATCAACTGCTGGGCGGCGGCAATGCCCTCAGGCGTGCCGGGGACTTGGAGCATCAGGTTTTCCCGAGCCACCGTCTTCCTCAACCGTCGCGCTTCAGTTAACGTGGCCTGGCTCTCATGGGCCAGGTGCGGGAAAACTTCGAGGCTCACGTATCCATCGCGTCGCTTCGACTTGGCATAGACCGACGACAGAGCATCAGCCGCATTCTGAATCTCCCGCACTACGATGCGCTCGTAACGCTCTTTGGCATCCAGTTTTGGCGACTCTGGAACTGCCAGCAGATTCCGGTAGTCCTCGCTCCCAATGGCGATTTGTTCAAAAGCGGTCGTATTGGAAGTCAGGCCGCACACCCCATCCTTCGCGATGAGCCGTTTAAGTTCGCCGCTGGCAATCAGACTGCGGCGGTGATTGTCCAGCCAAACAGACTGGCCGTGACTCTGCAATGCTTGCAATGGAGTTTTCATAGTTTGTTCGTCTTCCACACTGGCGCTTTGTTCGTTTCACCTCTCGGGCAGCGCGACCTGAGATGCACAGGTGAAGAATGACGTTCCTGGTTCTCAACCTACTTCCGCTCAAGCTTGCTGCCGGATGATCGCCGCGGATGGTCAGGATAGCTGGCATGGCCTCGCCCGCCTCAGCGTCCGGGATGCGCCGCGAATTGTCTATGGGGTGAAACCCTACCACTCGTCGCCGAGAGTGCCTGGAGCCAGCGGACAACCGCCAAAGGCTGCCTTGATCCGTCTGCCGCGTGGCACGCCCCTCTCCCCATCGAATGGGGAGAGGGGCCCCCGAACCTTGGCGGCGAACACAACAAACGGGGTGACAATAGCTCAGGCTCAGAGGCCCAAGCTATGGGGTGAACACCCCATAGACGGAAAGCGCCAACCACTGGATGCTGCCGCCGACTTGGTGGCTGACCGGCACTTCGGCAGGACTGCCGTGATGGTCGCCGTCAATTCGGAGATTTCCGAAACACTATGAAAACTGGAATAACTAGGTTGTCAGAGGATTATCTGACGGCCTTGCGCACGCACAATAAGCTTGGTGCTAAGGCGGGTGCGTTGTCCGCCGCCCGACTGGGACGCCAGGCGGTGGCCCTTGGTCTGGAGACGTTGGACCTGGCCCGGATTCACGAACTGGCCCTCGCCACTTTGACTTCGCCGGGCAGCCCGGCCGGGGCACGGAAGCAGATTATCAAGCAGGCGAAGGCTTTCTTCCTGGAGGCCATCGCC
>CAINDV010000933.1 GCA_903847485.1 uncultured Verrucomicrobiota bacterium | reverse complement strand
CGCCGCCCTGGACCTTGGTGGTCCCGGTGTAGGTGGAACTCTTGTAGAGAGTGAGCGTGCCCAGGCCGAGCTTGGTCAGGCCACCATCAGCGGTACCCCCCAAAGCCGGATCGTACTCGAGGCCTTGCCCCATACCGCAGGTGAAGCCTGCAGTATCAATATTGGCTCCGCCAAGCCCGACATACGCATGACTCAGGTTGCCCATGAGGTTCGTGCAGCCTTCTTTCACGGCACCCGCATTGGTGGAGTCGCTTTGCGTGGCTCGGAGAATGCCGCCATTGAACCGGAACACGGCCGAACCATTGGGCGGTAGGACGGGAGTGTCCCAAGCGCCGTTCACATTGTAGATGCTCGGCACTAACAGGATGCCGCCGTTCAGATCGTACTCCGCGGTGCTCGGGCCAGTGCCGCCGAAGTAGTCGGGCTTGCCACCTAGGATGAGCCCGGGCCCATTGCAACACGCAAACCCCTCGCCCACGGGCTGGCTCTTAACGAGCCCGCCATTCTGAACGAGGGTGCCGACATCGCCACCTTTAATGGCGACGCCGAATATGGCCGACGACCAGTCGAGCGTGGCGCTGTCGTTGACCGTCACCGTGCCGACGACGTCCATAACGGGCCAGTCAGTGGCAACGGTCCACGACCCAGTGCCGCTCAAGGTGATTCCGCTTACCGTATGGAAGGTCCACGCGTTGGGGGGTTGGTATGTGACCTGCGCCGGGCCTTTGATGTTCAGCACTCCAGGGCCACTCTTGTACAGGCCGTTTGCCGTCGCGTCAATGGGGCAAGAGATGGAGAGCGTGCCCGCCTGCACCTGTACACTACCCCCACTCAACGCCAAGGTCTTGCCGCCGGTGGAGGCGATGGTCTGATTGGCCACCTTGTTGTTGAAGGTCAGACCGCCGACCGTAACGTCGGTGTCCAGGTTAACCGTCGCGCCCGCGCTGGCGCTGTCCGAGAGGACTGCGGCATCGCTCGCACCGGGCACCAAGCTATTCCAATTGCCCGCAACACTCCAGTCGGCACCGCCCGTGCCCTTCCATCTGAACGCCTGGGCCGGGGTGTATATGCCATTAACTCCGGCCTGACGGATACTTTCAATCTCGTCGGGGGACAAAGCACGATCAAAGATGGCCACATCGTCGAGTTTCCCTATGAAATTGCGGTTGTCCTGCACATCGGATCCCAACCGAAGTTCGCCACCAAATTGCGCAATGCCATTATTCGCGGGATTGGAAAAGGATTGCATGCCATAGCCATTGCCGTCGTCCAGGTAGATGGTACCCCGATACGGTTCCACAACCAGAGCCACGAAGTTCCACTGCCCGGGAACGACATACAATCCAGATGCCGGGTTGTCCCGGCGGGCACTATTCCACTGGTATTCGAGCAAGCCACCACTCCACCAATCCAAGCCGCAGCCGTCCGGGGCATCCTGGCCGGTCTTGGAGAAAACAATGCCATGATGCCCCCCTGAAACGTCAACGGGATTGACCCAGGCAATCATCGTCACGGTGTCCGTTTTCAGTTTGAGTGGAGGCACACTCACCCACCCGCCATTAAGCCCATAAGCTTTGTTAGTAGCGTCAAATCCCAGACAGGGAGTGGGGGTAGAAGTCGGGGAGGGGCCATCGGCATTGTTCGTCGCACCTGTGGTTCGGGTACCGTCGCGGCCGCCCCAATAATCGAAAGCCACCGTGCCACTGGTCTCATCCAGACGCCAGTACGCAAGCGGGCCCAGATCGGTTACAACCGCCGCCAGTTTGGTGGCGGTGAGCAGCGTCAAGGCCGCATTGCCGCTGTTGGTGTTGCCGTAGGGGTTGGTGACCAGCACGGTGTAGTTGCCCGCGTCCCCCGCCCCGACCTCGGTAAGGGTGTAAGCGGAGGAGGTCGCACCGCTGATAGGAGTGCCCTTAAAACTCCACTGATAAGACAATGGCGAACTGCCAAAAGCCGTGACGCTGAAGGTCGCCGGGCCACCGGCATAACGCTGGATGGACTGCGGCTGCTGGGCGATAAACGGCGGGCCGGAGAGCACCGTGAGTGCGACAATCGAACTGGTGACCGCCCCGTGGGTATTGGTGATGACTACGGCGTAGCTGCCGCTGTCATTCGTCACCAGGCTGCTCACCGTGTAGTTCGTCGCCGTCTGTCCCGAAATTGGGATGCCGTTCCTGGTCCATTGATAAGCCAGTGGCGATGCGGAGGCACCTGCGTCGGCCACCACGGAAAGTGACAGCATCATGCCCTCGTAAACCGGCGGCGGCGGCGCTTGCGGCTGGACCAGGATGATGGGCGGCACTTCCGCCGCCGCGTAGATTTGCATCATCTCATTGGTCGTCAGCGCCCGGTTAAAGATCGCCACCTCGTCCATAGTGCCATTGAAAGCGCTGTTTTCATTATAGTAAGGCCCCCGAGCGTCGTAGCCGATAAAGATCGGATTCACCGCCCAATCATGGGGAGTCTGGGGCATGGCCGTGCCGGCGGCTTCGACGGTTTGGGAGGCTTGACGGGTGTTGAGGTACATGGTCCGGTTCGTGGCCGAGAACACCACGGCGCAGAAAGCCCATTGCTGGTTCGGCGTGTTCAATTGGGGGCTCCACTGCCACCACACATCGCCCTTGTTCCACAGCATGCGCAGTTCCGCCCCCTGGTTCGG
>CAINDV010000932.1 GCA_903847485.1 uncultured Verrucomicrobiota bacterium | reverse complement strand
CAAACACCGTCCAACCTACCAAGATTCGGCCGGCTCGCCGCGCGCCGTTCGTAGCCCCGCCGGGCGCTCAGCCCCGCTGAGAACCCGTCACTCGCCAGTATGAAGACAGGAACCGTGCAATGGGTGAGGACAACTGTGCCGCTAGGCGCTTCCGTTCCGCATATTGAGTAGTTGAGCCCAAGCAGTAAAATCGGTCTTTACCAATGGATGGTTATCAACTAAGTACTTGGCATGAACAAACACGTTCCAATTCTCAGCCTCGTTCTCTTCGCCTGTCTGGCTGCCTGCAACAGGGGGCGTCGGATGAAACTAACCACACGGCTTGCATTCACCGTCCTGCTGCTGGCTTCGCTGCCCGCGCTCCACGCCGCCGCTCCCCCGCAGCCCGGTGGTAAACCGAACGTCGTCATCATCTTCGTTGACGACATGGGCTATGGGGACATCGGCCCCTTCGGCGCGACGAGGCAAAAGACGCCGCAGCTTGATCGCATGGCGCAGGAGGGCCTGAAGCTCACCAGCTTCTATGCGGCTCCAGCGTGCTCGGTGTCACGGGCGCAGTTGTTGACCGGTTGCTACGGGGCGCGCGTTTCGGTGCCGTGGGTGTATGGGCCTGGCGACAAGAACGGGCTGAATCCCGCGGAGCACACCATAGCGGAGCGGCTGAAAGAACATGGCTACGCCACGATGTGCATTGGCAAGTGGCACGTGGGTGACCAGCCCGAATTCTTGCCCGCGAAACAGGGGTTCGATCGTTACTTCGGGATCCCCTACTCCAATGACATGCAGAAGAATGCTGCGCAGACCGGCGAGCGAGTGGTCCCGCTGCTGCGTGATGACAAAGTCGCCGAACTGCTCACCGATGAAGCGCAGAGTCGCATCGTGGAGCGCTACACCGAGGAGGCGGTCGGTTTCATACGCGGGTCCAAGGACAAGCCTTTCCTGCTCTACCTGGCGCATACGGCGGTGCATACGCCGATCCATCCCGGCGCTGCCTTCGCGGGTAAGTCCGCCAATGGCCGTTTCGGCGATTGGGTCGAAGAGGTGGATTGGAGCGTTGGCCGTGTCCTAGATACTCTACGCGAGTTGAAGCTCGATGAGCGGACGCTCGTGATCTTCACCAGTGACAATGGCCCGTGGTTGATCAAAGGTACCGACGCCGGCAGCGCGGGTCCATTGCGTGGCGGCAAAGGCAGCACTTGGGAAGGCGGCGTGCGCGAGCCTACCCTAGCTTGGTGGCCGGGGAGAATCGCGCCCGGCAGCGCGTGCGATGCCATCGCTGGAACCATTGACCTTCTACCCACGGCCGTAGCTCTCGCCGGCGGCACTGTGCCCGCCGCGCCGGTGATTGACGGTCGGGACATCTCGCCGCTGCTGTTTGGCAAAACCACGGAGTCGCCGAGAGAGGCCCATTACTACTTTGCCCAGTATAATCTGCAGGCCGTACGACAGGGACCATGGAAACTCGCCATCGCTCCGCAGCCCGAAACGATGGGAAAGGGCGTGCTTACTGACGCCAGCGGCAAGGCGCCCCGCCTCTACAACCTGGACCGCGACATCGGCGAGAGAACCGACCTTGCTGACAATCACCCCGAAGTCGTCGCCAAGCTCCAGGCGCTCGCTGCGAAAATGGGGGCCGAGATTGGCGGCACTAACCCGACGGCGCGACGTCCGGCAGGCCAGGTCGCAAATCCGCGTACGCTCTACCCCACTACGGCAGACAAGCCGAGTGCCGAAAAGCCACAGTAGTCCGCCAAACCGGTCGCACTCGAAACTCCGAGGCCAGGCCCTATCCGGAAACGAAACGGCAGAAGCTTGGTGCAGCACTTGTTGCCCCCAGCGGTTGTGCGCTCGAACCAGCCCTGAAGCGCGGGGAGAGCGCATCCAATCAGAATGAACGGTTTGGGGGATGATCCCGGTGGTACTCCGGGCTTACTGACGTTTGGTGCCGCGGATGTCCGCCGGCTGGTTCCTCTCGATGGCAACCGGGAGCTTGGCGAGGGCACAAGGGACGCCAAGTCCAAGCTCTTTTTCGCCAGGGGTCCCGTGCCGGGCTTGGTGGACAGGGCCCAGCCGGGTTTTCCCGGGACCTACCCAGTGCGCAGCCTCAGAACTCCTGACCCGAGGAAATAGCGTGGGCCACCCGGTGAGGGCACCGGGCCTACAGAACCGCGTCTTTGCTGATGAAGGTCGGAGAGGAGATTGAAACTCCTCCCCGCCCTCCCAAACCGGACGGGCGGATTTCCCGCCTCCGGCTTTCCGGTCAGTGGCTCCCGCTGGGCTGGCTCAGGCACTCGTCGCAATGCGTTTAGAAGCAACGCACCAGCCGCGCAAGCTCGCACTCCGCTCACCCCTTTCAGGGCGGCCCACTGGTCCCCGACGGCCAGTACCCCGGCGAGGTGTACTCGCACCGACGCGCACAGCCTTGCGGCACTGCGTCGGCCCTTGTGAGAGGGGTCCATGCCGGCGGCCACCACCACTTTCCTACGTCCCTTCGCTCCACGGTCGTTACCCGCTTCCTCGCTACTACGGACGCTCTGACCCCGGCCGGCCCTTTCGTCGCCGCTGGCCGTGGTTCCCTGATTCACGTCTCGCTGACTTCCAACCATGCTGCCTCCAACCATCTGCGGTTCTCTGCCGGACGCGTTCCACTCCCTCAACGCCGACAGCACTATTTTGTTCGTGGCTCTCGCCGTTTGCCTAGCAGGCTCGCCAGAACCGCCGACCGAATCGAGTTCACGTTGTGGCGGTACGACCGCCACGGCGTTACGGCCTGGTCGTTCTCTTCCCGATGCTCTCCACCCGGGGGTAT
>CAINDV010000931.1 GCA_903847485.1 uncultured Verrucomicrobiota bacterium | reverse complement strand
CACAAGGCTCGTTGTGATGATCGCTTCAATCTGCTGGCCGCCGGTCTGTGGAACCTGCGACTGGCCTTCCAAACCACCTGAGCAAACTTCAGAATGCCCCCGTTCCCGCTCGCATAGCTATTACACAACAAGTCTAATGATGAATGACTAGGCTTCGCCGCTACTGCCGTTTCATCATTCATCATTCTGCCTTCATCCTTTCCCTCACCGTGGGTCCGGTTCCACATTCAACTCTCCCGCCTCCGCCAGTCGCTGCACTTCCGCCGAATAGCCGGGCCGGAAATTCGGATACTTGAACGCGTAGCCCAGCTCCATCTTCAGCTTTCGATTGGACACCCGCTTGTTCGTCACCCCGCGCTTGCGAAGCGCGTCCGCGTCCTCCGGCACCGACGGCGGCGGCCATTTGCCCAACTCCTCCGCCAGCCAGCGCAAGAACGTCGCCTGCGTCACCGGCTCGTCATCCACCGCGTTAAAGATTTCCCCGGCCCGCGCCCCACGCAGCGCCGCCTGGATGACACCCACCACGTCGTCGCGATGAATCATGTTCAGCCACCGCCCGCCTTCGCCTTCTATGCGCGCCTCGTTCTTCATGAACTCCTTCAAATAGTGCCCCCGCCCCGGCCCGTAAATGCCGGCCACGCGCAGTACCACCGCCGGAAAGCCGCGCTGCTGCTGTACCTCCAGCAAAACCTTCTCCGCCTCGACCAACACCTGGCCCGTCTCCGTCGCTGGCTCGGTCGGATGCGTTTCTTTCACCAGCGCCCCATCGTTCTGCCCATAGACGCCGGTGCTGCTGGTATAAACGAACTTCTTCAGCGCCGTGCCGGCGAGCGCCGCCACCAGGTTGCGATTACCCTCCAGGTAGGTGCGCCGGTATTCCTCCACTCCGCCGCCGCTGGCGCTGGCGCAGTTCACCACCCAGTCGAACGGCCCCGGCAACTTCGCCAGATCGGCGGGATTCGTCATGTCCGCCACCACCAACCGCACCCCCGCCGCAGCCAACTCCGACTCCGCCCCGGCGGAACGGCGCAGGCCGAACACCTCGTGCCCCTGCCGCGCCAAGTCGGCGGCCAGCGACCGCCCCATGTAACCGCAACCCACAATCAAGACTCGCATGGCGGCAAGATACCCGAGCCGCGCCGAGAGGCCAGCGAGCGCCGTGGTCCCCGCTGACTGTAGCCGGTGTTATCGCTGAATTCCGGGGCAGGCCAACCCAAGTTGTGCAATCTGAAAGTCGAAACCCAAGAGTCGAAAGAGGCTCAGAACTCCCGATCCGAGGAATTGGTGTGGGCCGCCCAATGAGGGCACCGGGCCTACAGGACCGCGCCATTGCTGTAGGCCGGGTCCCCTGAACCGGCGACCTTGGACTCAACGCTTTTCCTCACCGGTTGGAAACTCGTGCTCACGGATCAGGAGGTCTGAGGCTGCACAAAAACTGATTTACGCCCGCGCCAAACTGCCGCCAGCCTTTCCACTTGAAGGTTCTGCCGCAGCTCTTACTCTCGGTTGGTAACTATGAGCGACGAAGCTGCGGAGATTAATTCGAGCAGTCACCTCAGACTCAAAACCGGCACGACAGTCGGCCCTGGCCGGTTCACGCTGATCCGGGAACTGGGCCGCGGCGGCATGGGCGTCGTCTGGCTGGCGCAGGACATCAGCCTGGGCGAACAGGTAGCGCTCAAGTTCCTTCCGCCGGAAGTCTGCCATGATCCCGTCGCCTTGAACGACCTTCGGCGGGAAACCGTCCGCAGCCACCGCCTTACGCACACCAACATCATTCGCATACACGACTTCCAGCAGCAACCCGACGGCATCGCGTTCATCTCGATGGAATATGTGGATGGTCAGACGTTGAGCGGTTGGCGGTTGCAGCAGCCCAGGCAGGTGTTCACTTGGGAGCAACTAGCACCGCTGGTGCATCAGCTTTGCGCGGCGCTGGACTACGCTCACGGTGAAGGCGTGATCCATCGCGACATCAAGCCGGCGAATGTGATGCTGGACAGCCGGGGCCGGGTGAAGCTGGCGGACTTCGGGATTGCGGCAGTGCTGAGCGATTCGGCAAGCCGGGTGTCAGGGCGCAGCAGCACCGGCGGAACGCTGGCCTACATGAGCCCGCAGCAGTTGAGCGGGAAGATGCCGAGTGTGGCGGACGACGTGTATGCACTCGGTGCCACGCTGTACGAATTGCTCACGGGCCGACCGCCGTTTTTCAGCGGCGACCTGCCGCATCAGATTCTGAACGTGCCGGCACAACCGCTAAGCGAACGGTTGCTGGACTTGGGCGTGGACAATCCAGTGCCACCAGAGGTTGCGGCACTGGTAATGGCCTGCCTGGCGAAAGGAACCGGGGCAGCGTCCGCAGAGTGCCAGCGCCGTCGCGGAATGGATTGGCGTCGCGGCCAACCAACTGATCGCGCAGGAGCCAACGGTGGCCGTGGAATCGCAGGATCGAGCACTTGATGGGCACCGATCTTCAGGGTTGTGGGCCGGTGGGGCAATCTTCCTGGCAGCCCTGCTCGTGGGATTGACTTGGCTGCTCTGGCCCAAGACGAACCCTCAACCGGCCTCTGGGCCGACTCGGAAAGCCGGCAATGCGGAAGATCCCATCGGATCGTTGGTAGCGCGCAAGAAGTTGCTGCTGGTCACCGTGACTGCGGGATTCCGGCACAGTTCAATTCCCGTCAGCCAAATTGTGATGGATCAGTTGGCTCGCGTGGATGGCCGTTTCATTTTCGATTCGGTCAGGACGGACGCAGAGATAGCTGCGAAAATGACCCCCGCCGCGCTGCAAGAGTATGCCGGTTGCGTCTTCCTGAATTCAACCGGCGATCTCCCGCTGCCTGACAAGCCGGCGTTTCTGAATTGGGTCAAGGCCGGAAAGGCCATCGTCGGTCTTCACGCCGCAATCGATTCCTACAAGGGCAAGGGGACACTCGACCACTTCACCGAAATGCTCGGCGGCGAACTAAATGGGCAGGTCGGAACGGTTACGGTTGACTGCTTGAATCAAGATGCCGCGCATCCGGCTTGCCGGCATCTGAGTTCGACATGGAGGGTTCTGGACGAGATCTACTTGGTGAACGCTTTGACCGGTCCGGCGTCCACATGTTGCTCTGCCTCAACCGTGATCCCCAATCCAAGACTCCCGGCGAGTTCCCCATCGCATGGACCAAGAACTACAGCCAGGGGAAAATTTTTGTCAGCCTGCTTGGCCACAGAAAGGAAATGTGGGAAGACTCGACCTTCCAGAAGCATGTCTTGGGAGGACTCATCTGGGCTTTGGGGCTGGAGCAGCCGGGCCAAGCTGACAAAGCCCAAGCCGAGCCTGCCGACCGCTTGACCAACAGCCTCGGCATGGTGTTCGTCCCGGTGCCGGGCGCAGACGTGAAGTTCAGCATCTGGGAGACCCGGGTACAGGATTTCGAGGCGCTTGTGAAAGCCACCGGGCCGATACCAAAAGGCGACATGCTCGTTTTGAAAGCGGGAGGATGGCCCAAGCTTCCTAGCTTTGACTGGCGAAATCCTGGCTATCGGCAGGAACCAGCGCACCCGGTGGTGGGGGTTAGCTGGAACGACGCGCAAACTTTCTGCCAGTGGCTGACCGACAAGGGGCGAAGCGAAGGGAAGCTCAAGCCCGGTGAAAGGTACAGGCTACCAACTGATCTGGAGTGGAGTTTGGCCGTCGGCTTAACCAATGAGCAGGGGGAGACCCCTGCTGAGCGGGCCAAGAACGCGCGACCCGGAGAGTTCCATTGGGGTAGAGATTGGCCTCCTCCGTCGCGAGCGGGGAACTTCGCCGGCCAAGAGGCAGAAGACACTGACCTACCGAACATCATCACCGGATATGCTGATGCCTATCCTCGAACCGCCCCGGTTGGAAGTTTCGAGGCCAATCGGCACGGACTGCATGACATGGAAGGTAACGTGCTGGAGTGGTGCCAAGATGTTTTCGACGGAAACTCGGCCCAGCGCGTGTTGCGGTGGGGTGCCTGGCACTGCAATGGTCCTGGTCTTCTGTCCGCATCCTTTCGGACTGGCGTGGAGACCAGCTTCCGTGCGGCTGCGACTGGCTTCCGAGTCGTGTTGGCCTCCGACGCGCAGATCAATCCCGCCGAATCAGCCGTTCCCATCAAACTGCGAGAAGGTTTCGTCAGTCTCTTCAACGGAAGGGATTTTACCGGATGGAAATTCTCCGATTCCTCGCCGCAGAAAAGGAGTTGGACTGTCGTAAACGGCACGATGGTCAACAGGGGTGAAGACCGCACCCGCGCGTGCAGTATCTTCACGGAACAAAACTACAGAGATTTCGTGCTGTACCTGGAATTTAACCTGCCACCCCGAGGCAATAGCGGCGTTTACCTTCGTGGGCGGCATGAGGTCCAGCTTTGCGACGATGCCGCATTCCAGGTAGCCAACAACCAGCGGACCGGCGCGATATACAAAGAAATCGCCCCGTCGGTTGTCGCTTCGAAGCCAGCCGGCGAATGGCAAACGCTCGAAGTCACGCTGATCGGAGACCGGGTCAGTGTGACTCTCAATGGCTTCTTGGTGATAAAGGATGGACAGCTCAGCGAACCTTATCAGTCGGCGATGCCTGCTATTGATCGGACAGCGCCCGGCCCCATTTACCTGCAGGGCAATATCGGCAGCGTGTCGTTTCGGAACCTTCGCATTAAGAGCCTCCCATGATGTTTCGACCCAAGGTCTTTTCATATGGTGGTGGTTTTGGTGAGGAGGCGGAAGGGGAAGGCGGGGTGACGGGCCGACTGTTCGAAGAGGACGGGCCAGCTCAGATGCCCGACGCGTT
>CAINDV010000930.1 GCA_903847485.1 uncultured Verrucomicrobiota bacterium | reverse complement strand
CCTCCACAACGTGTATTTTCCGAAGCTGGCGAGGGTGGTAGAGACGGTCGAGGCACAGTTTGCCAAATGGTCGGAGCCCAACGCTGAACTGGCCAGCCTCTGTCGGCTATAATCCGCAATCTATTATGGCGTCAAGTATAGAATTAGACCCGGCTTAGCTTAGCTGTAACGATTCAATAGGCTGGTAGGGTGAGGCTCCTGCCGAGCCGCGTCCGATGTGGGTTCCGCAGGCTTTCTCTTTCGCGGCGGCCAGTCACTGGAAAGTGAGATCAGCCGGGGTAGCGGTCGGCCGCCTTCGCCTTATGCCCGGCGCGACGCGGCAGGAGCCTCGCCCTACCACCAATTGCACAGGTACGGCTAAGTGCTGGGGCGCGACCGCCCACCGGAGGTTCTATCCTGTTTCTGCGCTGCGGAGACTTACCCCTATAAGTGGTTGATATAACACAGAATGGCATCCAAGGAACAAACTTCCCGGAGGAACCGAACATAGTCCGGAGGATGCCCAGGAACGGGCAGGGAGTTCCGAACCGATGAAACTGTTTTCCGACGGCGAAAAAACGGCGAAAGTGCAGCTTGCAAACGCGAACCGCCTCCGGCACTGTGCCCACGGAAGTCAACCACCTGAATAGTGATCCGGGAGCCAATTTCAAAACTCCGTAGCCGCCGAGGTAACGAGGCTCATACCGCAAGAGAACCAGAGCCTCAGAACTCCTGAGACGTGAGCACGAATTCCAACCGGCAAGGAAACGAATTGAGTCCAAGCGCGCCGGGTCAGGGGACCCGGCCTACAGCAAAGACGCGGTTCTGTAGGCCCGGTGCCCTCGCCGGGCGGTCCACGCTATTTCCTTGGGTCAGGAGTTCTGAGCCGCCTCACGTCGGCTGCTACCGTTTTGAAATTGGCTCTCGGACCTGCCTTTGGGTTTGGAAGGTGCCGATTGGTCGGCGTTTTTTCAGTCGGGTTAGTTGCGGCCTCGGCTTGTGCTGGGCCGGCGCTTCGCCGCCAGGCCGGGGCTTGAAAAGCGGTGCCCGTCACCACCCGCTAAGCCGCGCCTGGCCAGGGTGCTTGATTTCCTGATTTCCTAATTCGAGCCGACCTTGGTCGCAATGCGCCTCTACGACGCTCACAACCATCTCCAGGACGATCGCTTCGGCGGGCGCGCGGCGGAGTTGCTGTCGGCATGTGACCGCGAAGGGGTCGCCAGGATGGTCGTCAACGGCGTGTGCGCGGTGGACTGGCCACCAGTGCTGGAGCTGGCCCGCCGATACCCGCAAGTCCTGCCGAGCTTTGGCCTGCACCCGTGGTATGTCGGGGAGCGGACCTCCGATTGGCAGCAGCAACTCGCCTACTTTCTGGACCAGGTGCCCAGCGCCGTCGGGGAAATCGGCTTGGACCGCTGGAAACCGGGTCTGGCCTACGCCGGCCAGGAGGAAGTTTTCCTCTGGCAATTCCGCCTCGCAGTCGAGCGCGACCGGCCGGTAACTCTGCATTGCCTGCAAGCCTGGGGCCGGCTCCACGACCTGCTGCGTCAGCTTCCGCGTCCCCGCCGCGGCTTCCTGCTGCACAGCTACGGTGGGCCGCAGGAGATGGTTCCGGCGTTCGCGCAGCTCGGGGCTTACTTCAGCTTTCCCGGCTACTACGCCCAGGAGCGCAAGGCCCGGCAGCGCGCAACCTTCAAGCACGTTCCACCGGATCGTTTGCTGATCGAAACGGACGCGCCGGACCAGCCGTTGCCCGAGGCGCTCAACGCGCATTCGCTCAGCGACGCGGTGACTGGCCAAGCCCTCAATCACCCGGCCAATCTGGGAGCGGTGTATCGCTTCGCGGCGGAGCTGCTCGGCGAGCCGATGGAAAGCCTGGCGGCGCAAGTGGAGGAGAATTTTCAACGGCTGTTTGGGCCGAGGTAGCCGCCTGGCGGTTGGCCGTCGTGGACACTGTGGATGGCGGTGTTGCGGAAAATGGGCCGGGACGTAGTGCTGAAACTGGCGGCGGCGTGGAGTGGGCTGACCCAGCACAGATCGTTTGGAGCCTGCTTGCCGGTTCGTTGACAAACTCGAAAAACGCAGAGGCATGGCGCGGCCAAGCCGCAACCAAACTGCCGGGCCACCCGATTCAACGCAGAGGTCGCAGAGGGTTTCAAAAAGGGGCGCAGAGGAAACGTGTTCTCGGCTGACCTCCGCGCCGGCTATTGCGTCCTATGCGTTAAAGAAATCTTCGCAGAACGTGACGAAGCTGGGAGATAGCACTGCAAACGGCGCAGAGTTTGTTTGGAAACAGTTTCTCCGCGTTTCTCTGCGGGCTTTGCGACTCTGCGTTGGATGCAGGCTTGGCTTTTGCAGCTTTGGCAAGCAACCGGATAAGCAGGGTTTGGAGTTCCGACCGGGCGCGAAAAGTCGCTTGCGAAGAGGGGTTGCTCCCGGCAAGCTAACGCGGATGACTTGGACAATGGTGCTTATCGGCGGCGGCGGTGTGATTGCCATCCTTTTCGGGATGAAGCAATTTGGCTTGGTGCGACCCAAGAAGGCCCGAATTCTGTTGCGACAGCGGGCGCTGGTGGTGGACGTGCGCACCGACGCGGAGTTTCGGCGCGGACACCTGCCCGGCTCGATCAACCTTCCCCTCAGCAGTTTGCCCACGGCGATCAAGCAGCGTGCGCCGAAGACGAGCCAGGTGGTGCTGATGTATTGCGGGAGCGGCACCCGGAGCGGGGTGGGCCGGCGGATGTTGAAACAGATGGGTTACCACAGCGTTTTCAATTTGGGCGGCTATCGGCGGGCGGCGCACATTTTGCGCGGCAGCGTCTGACCGCCGAAGCAAGCGCACCGGTCACGCGAAAGGATAACCATGCTGGTCGTTCAAGTTCAGGTCCGGGTGAAACCGGAGTGTGTTGCGGCGTTCCAGGCGGCGACGCGGGAAAATGCACGGGCCAGCTTGTGCGAACCGGGCGTCGCCCGCTTCGAGGTGTTACAGCAGGCCGATGACCCAACACGGTTTGTGCTCGTGGAGGCCTATCGCACGGCGGACGCCCCGGCGGCGCACAAGGAGACGCGGCATTACCAAACGTGGCGCGACGCCGTGGCCGCCATGATGGCTGAACCGCGCACCAGCGTGAAATTCGCAAACGTCTTTCCTGACGACGCCGATTGGTGAGGCGCGTCGGCGTCCACCCGGCACCGCTCGGTCTCAGCCGCTCAACTCCGCCGAAACGTCCAGCCGCTCGAAGCGCTTGCCGAGCAGCAGAATTCCCGCTCCGCCTTCGCCCACCAGCACCGCCGCCGCCACTAGCGCCCCGACCGGCACCGCCGCCGCCCAACTGCCGAGCAAGTGCCCCGCGAAGACTACCGCCGCCACCACGGCCGCTGCCGGCACCAGGGCCAGCGTGAAAACCAGCACTTGCCCAAACATCATGATCAGCGCCTGCCCCATGACTTCGAGTCCGCGCTGGCCAGCCTCTTTGCCCATCGGTATCCAGCCGGGAAACACCAGTGCCGCTGTGTTCGGAATGAGCATCGTGATGAAGTCCAGCGCCGGCGCGAGGATGACCGCTCCTAGTCCGCACGCCAGCCGGCGCGGGAGCGGAAACACGTTTTCCGGAAGGGCGAAGAACACCACCACGAGCACGATCAGCAGCCACTGGATGGCGGTGAGAATCACCACCGGCGCGAGGATTTCCCCCAGCACCACCTGCCAGCCGCGCAACGGATAGACCTTGATGACATCGGCCGCCGGCAAATCCTGGCGCAAGTCCTGACGCAGCAGTTGCGGCCCCATGAGGAACGACATGCACAAGAGGCCCAAAGCGGCAGCCCCGATGAACATCAAGCCCGGCGACTGCCGCGCAGTCAGCGCGATCATCACCGCTGGAAAGAACATGCTCAGCAGCAGAATCAGCCACATCCGCGCCGTGAAATGCTGGCCCGCCGCGATCAGGTTCTTCCAGAGAAAGGCCACGGACGGCGGCCCCGCGGGACGCAGTCGGAAAGGATCGCGCGCGGCCTTTTTCGGCACGCTGGCCGTGCCGCCGCCCGCCCGCACAGCGGCGATGCGCGCGGCCAGCTTCTGCGCCTTCGCCACCGAGGCTTCTTCAAAACTCACGTTGGCGCGGATCACCCAGAGATAGTGGGCGGCCATAATGGCCAGTGCCGGACCCAGTGCCACCACGAAGGCCCCGGCGGATTGCGCAAGAAACGGCCCGATCACCAGTCGGAACGGATACAGCAGCCACGGCAGCGGCCCTGAGTCGAGCAGCGTCCGTTCGTAATCCACGAAAGCCGCGAGGCTGCTGAAGTCCTCCGCCTGCGGCCACCGCATCGCCGCCCCGCCCCAGAAGATGCCCGCGCCAATTGCCAGCGCCAGCAGGCCCAGCACCGCCGCCCGTCGCCGCCAGACCGTCACGCCCGCGTCCTGTAGCCAAGTCCGCACGAACGACGCGCCCAGGAAATGCAGATTCAACGTGGCTAGGATCACCCAATAGCCGAGCAGGGAAATCCAAAACTCACCGCCGCCCGCCCGCCAGCGCCCCGTGAAAAGCGTCAGCAAGATCGTCGTGAAGAGGATCGCCGTTTGCGAGCGCAGTATCTTGTAATGAATCAGACTGCGGCGGCTGATGGGCGCGGGGAAAAGGAAGGCGATTTCCGCCTCGGAAAAATTCAGCGCCGCCCGCTCGCGCGGAAAGAGCCACGCCACCAGCACGACGACGAACAGCGCCAGCGTCCCGATGCCAGCGGCGAGTGCCGGATCGGCCGCCAGGGACACGGGTGGTCCGCCCTGCCGTCCCGGCGGAGCCGCGAACATGAACCGGAAAAAGTAGAAGTAGAAGTAAGCCCCGCCCACAATCGCCCCAACCAGATACTTAGGCTGCCGCAGCCGCTTGAGCCGCGTCGTCAGGCGGTTCCAGAACGAGCACGCCTGCCAATAGCACAGCGCGCCGATCATGGCGCAAGCCGCGGTGGCGCAGCGGGTTCACTGGTGGCGCTGAAGAAGATGTCTTCCAGGCTCGCGTCGGGCAGCCGGGCAAACTGGAGCCGCACTTCGGCGAGGGTGCCGTGCGCGATCTTGCGTCCGCCCTTGAGGATGAGGATGTGCGAGCAGATTTCTTCGACCAGATGCAACAGGTGCGAGCTGATGAGAATGGCCGCGCCGTCCCGGGCGCGCTGGAGGATAGAATCCTTCATGCGCCGGATGCCGTGCGGATCCAGACCGGTCAGCGGCTCGTCAAAGTAAATGACGTCGGGCGCGTGCAGCAGGCCGCAGGCAATGGCGAGCTTCTGCTTCATGCCGCGGGACAACTCGCCGGGCATCGCTTGGCGTTTGTCGGCCAGTTCCAACTCCTCCAACAATCGCGTGGCCGTCGGCGCGAAGTCCGTGACGCCGTAAATGCGCGCCACAAACGTGAGGTGCTGCCAGACCGTCAGATAGTCAAACAGCCGCGGCTCGTCGGGAAAGAACGCCAGTTGCCGCTTGGCGGGGATCGGGTCGCTGCCCAGATCGTGGCCGCCGATGCGGATCGTGCCGCGCGTGGGTGGAATGATGCCGGACAGACAGCGCAAGGTCGTCGTCTTGCCCGCGCCGTTGGGGCCGACCAAGCCCAGGACTTCCCCGGGTTGGACCGTGAAGGACAGCTCGCTGACGGCGACAAAGTCACCGTAGAGTTTCGTAAGGGCTTCGACTTCAGTCATGACATAAGTGCCGGGGCGGCGTCTGGTTTCGGCGGCGCAGACTATCGCCCGCCGCCGTGCGAGTAAAGGCGCTCCTCGGCCTGCGGCGGTCCAACCGTCTCGCCCTGCAGTCGGTTCGCCCCACGACTGCGCCCGGGGGATGGCTTCCGCCAAGCAAAAACCCCTCCGCACTGAGTGCGGAGGGGTCGGCTAAGACCAGTTAGTTTCTGAAGGACGAACTGCGGTTACGGAGTGTGGGCGACGCGGTAGTACTGTTGCAGCTTGCTCCGCGTCGGGGTCACGTAGCTGATCGCGGCACCCGTGCCTGGGATCGGGGCACCCACGTTCTGCCAGTCACCGCCCAGCGTCGAGATGGCTTGAATCTGGTAGGACACGCCCACTTCGGTGTCAAACGCGATCTCGGCCGCCGTGTAGATGTGGATGGTATTGGTGCTACCACCGATGGCGTTGCCGTCAGCCCAAACGACTCCGTCCGGAACCACGATGCCAGCGATCGTCGGGTCGAGGCCAAGGCCGAACTTCAGCCAGTTCGGGATGCCGTCGCCCGCCGGGCAGGCATTGGGAGCGGCGTTGGTCGCGTTGGCCGAGCCGAAGTACTGGATCTGCCAGGCATCGTTCAAGCCGTCGTTGTTGTTGTCACCGGTCAGGTTGCCGATGGTAGCCTTGAGCAGGCCGACGGCGTAGGCGGAGTTGTGGATGCCTTTGCTGAGGTCATTCTTGACCAACTGATAGTTCCAAGTGGCTTGCAGGAACTTCGCCTGCCAGTTCGTCTTGACCGAGGGACTCTTCACCAAACCGTCCGCGACGTATTTGCCGTCCGCCCGGTAGGTCGAGTTCGGCAGCAGCGTGGAGAGTTTGTCGTACAGCTTCGTCACTTCAGTCTGGATGCCTTCGATGATCCCGTCGCCGTTGTAGTCAATCTTGATCATGTCGAACGACTCGATCTCGCCGTGGCACTTGACGCAGACGTCCACTTTCTCAACGAGGTTCGTCACGCCGTTGGTCACGACGCTGTAGGTCATGCTGAAAGTATGGCCGCCAACTTTGGTCCAACCCGGATCAGTCATAGCCACGGCCTGCATGTGACAGCCAGAGCAGGTGTTGGTGACCGCCGAACGGTGGGCGGAACTGGGAATCACCTGACCGTAGGTGTAGCCGTTGACGCCCTCTACCATTTCCGCCGCCGGATTGTCGTGGACGCCAAAGCTGCTGGAACCGCCAGGGTAAGTGGGCTTGCCCAGCGGATACCCGACCAAGCTGTTGGTGTAGGAACCCGAGCGACTCTGATGGCAATTCATACAAAGCGCTCCGGAGCCGGCATCGGTGATCTTCGCGACCGTCTCGCCGTCGCCGAGCGTGACGACTTCAGCGGCGCGCAATTGATGCGGATTCTCATCATTGTGCGGATCATGGCATGCCGCGCAGGTGACGGCTTCATAAGCCCTGGCGGCCATGGAGACGGTGTTGGAAGTGCCGGTGTAGTTGGTGGTGCCCAAAGTATCGGCATAGGCAGCAAAACCACCCGCCGTATGGCAGCGGACACAGGCGGCGCGGGTGGGGCCGGAAGGACTGCGCGTCGCAACGGCGTGCTTGGAAGCGTTCCACTCGATGTTGCGGACGTGGTTGGGCTTGCTGTCATGGCACTGGGCGCAATTACCGGCGATTAAGCTGACGCCGAGCCGGGGCCAGTTGGAAAGGTTCGTATTGCCGAGGGCGTACGAGTGTTCGCTGCCTGGGCCGTGACAGTTTTCGCACTGGATGTTGGAAAGATTCTTGAGGGCAGTCGGCATCGCCGCCCAGTTGCCGTTGGTCAGGACGGTGGGGAAGGTCCAACCCAGCATCGTGGCAACGTCATCGAATCCGCCGTTGACCGCGTTGGTGTTGACGTCGTAGCCGACCGTGTGGCAGGAGATGCAGTTCTTACCGTAGTGACTCGTCGCGGGATCGGCCCCGCCGTCAATTTGTCTGGTGAAGAACGTGGCGTGAGGGGTCTTGGACCAAGGCGTGTACACGTTCTCCGCGACCAAACCGCCGCTATGGCAGAGCGCGCAGACTTGGGCGCCCATGTAGGTGCCGGCGGTGATGACCTGGGTCAAGTTCGTTGTCCCGCTGCCCTGCGTGGTGATCGTGGCCGCAACGGTGTATTGGCCGGTGACATCCGGGCGGAGCATCGTGCGTCCGGCCACTTGATACACAGCCCTGCCGGCGTTGTTGAACCGGTCGGCCATCTTGTAGGTTGGCACGTTCGTTCCTAGCGGGCTGGGGGCAAGCTCCACCGCAGAGCCGAGGGGCTTGTTGGTCAGCACCCAGGTGACGCTGAGGATGTTCGAGGGCGCAATGGCGGCATTCACCAAGGCTTCCAGATAGGCCGGCTGGCCGACGCCCACTGCGGACAAACCACTCGCGCCCTGGGCGGTGGGCAGCGAGTAGTCCTTTTTCTCCTGAGGAGTGAGTGGGCGCAAGGTGACCGACCCCTGGAGGGCTTGGGCCTGCGCGGTGGAAGTCGCACCTGCGACTAACAATACGCCTGCCGCGAGGCAAGACGTCGCTCTACATACTAACGTAACCATTTCTAGCTTTTTCATGTTTGTTGTTTGTACGATTTTTATCTTAGACCGTTCGTGTTCAGAACACGAGTTCCAAACACGGGCCGGAGGCTAAAGCAACGCGGTTGGCTGGCTCCCCCGGACTTGGCGAATACCAACCATTATTTGCCCGCCCCAGACGGCAGATTTAACCGGATGCGCGGAATTGGCGGAGGCCCCGTCACCCCAGCCCTACCCATGAACCATGCGCACTCAGTTGGCTTTGGGCTGGAGAATCAGGTTGTATTTGCGTGCGAGCTTTTGGAGCAGGTGTTGTTCGGTCCGGGCGACTTGTTCTTCATATTTCTTGAGCCCCTGTTCGACATAGCTG
>CAINDV010000929.1 GCA_903847485.1 uncultured Verrucomicrobiota bacterium | reverse complement strand
GCGCTGTCGTTGCTGGCGGGGTTCACCCTCGCGGCGCAGGCCCAGCGGACGGCTACCGCCACGGCCACGGTCATGAGCGGTTTCGTGGTGGACATCACCGTGACGGATGGCGGAGCGGGTTACTATTCTCCGCCTGCGGTCACGATCACGGGCGGCGGCGGCAGTGGCGCAACCGCCACGTCCACCGTGACGAACGGCGCGGTCAACCGCATCAACGTGCTCACCACCGGCGGCGGCTACACCAGCACCCCGGCTGTCGTCATCGCCCCGCCGGCACTGGCGATCCAGATGGCCCCGATGCTGGTGGTGGATGGCGAGCCGGGATCCACGGCCAGGGTAAGCTATGCGGAAGCTGCCACGCCGACACAAAGGACCGTCATCACCAATGTTGTGCTGGCAACGAACGGCTTTGCCTGGGGCGACCCGGTGGCTCGCCCTGGTCAGCGGCGGTATCAGGCCGTCTCGGTGCCGCCGAATCCTTCGCCGAATCCGCGAACGGCGGCGGGCACGCCGGTGGTCTATAACGGTTTTGTGATCGGAGTGACGGTCACTGATGGGGGCGCAGGCTACCTGAGTCCGCCTAGCGTCACCTTCGGAGGCAGCGGCAGCGGGGCGACGGCGGAAGCGACCATCAGCAACAGCGTGGTGACCAAGGCCACCGTGAAGACCACCGGATCAGGCTACAGCAGTGCCAGCGTGGTATTCTCCGCGCCGCCGCGGGTGACCAGGCTTACGGAGTATCAGGTGCCGAAGGTGACAGTGCGGTGGGAGCCGCCGACGAACGTGGTACTACAGTGCAGTGCAGCGTTGGGCGGAACGAACCGCTGGACAGACCTTTTCTCTTTGGTGGCGAGCAGCAATGGGGCCGTCTGCTTTGATATGACCGCTACCCAGGTGCTGACCCGGCTTTACCGGGTGCGGTCTCTGCCTTCCGGTATGGTGTTCATCCCCGCCGGCTCCTTCACGATGGGGGATACCTTTTCCGAAGTCGGCTCTGCCGAACTTCCGCTCCACTCGGTCTATGTCTCGGCGTTCTACATGGACAAGTATCCCGTGACGAAGGCGCTGTGGGATGACGTGCATGACTGGGCGAACACGCATGGCTATGGTTTCGCGGCTAGGGCACAGGGCAAGGCGGCGAACCATCCGGCGCTGAACATGTCGTGGGAAGAGGCGGTAAAGTGGTGTAACGCCCGGAGCGAGAAGGAGGGGCTGGTGCCGGCGTATTACACCGGTGCGGAGCAGGCGACGGTGTATCGGAGCGGGCAGGTGGCCGTGCAAAATGACTGGGTGAAGTGGAGCAGCGGCTACCGGCTGCCGACGGAAGCCGAGTGGGAGAAAGCAGCGCGGGGCGGCGTCAGCGGGCAGCGGTTTCCGTGGGGCAACACCATCTCTTGGGCAAATGCGAACTACTATGCTTACCCCTTGTCGGCAGGTGGCTATGCCTACGATGTGAATCCAACGAAAGGCCTTCATCCGGCGTTCGAATACGGAATCTCTCCTAAAACCAGTCCGGTGGGTTACTTTGCCCCGAATGGCTATGGCCTGTACGACATGGCTGGCAATGTGGCCCAGTGGTGCTGGGATTGGTATGGCAGCTACAGCGCCTCGCCGGCGACCGACCCGCGTGGCCCGAGCGGGGTTTTGAACAACCGTGTGCTGCGCGGTGGCAACTGGATCTACTACGCGGAGTACTGTCAGGCGGCAAAGCGCGTCAACGCCGCCCCGTCGGACAGCGACGTCAAATTAGGGTTCCGTTCTGTTCTGCCCCAAGGCCAGTGAGCAACAGAGTGCCAGCGCGGAGCCGTCGTGGCCAGCGCCGGCCACAACCTACGCCCACCCAAACCACCCCGCGCAGCGGCCTCCAATGATTTGACGCCCCGCCAACCAACCCAGGCATGGCCCGCCCTCGCGCCCGCCCCGCCGCCGCAAACGTCATTCCCTTTGCGAAGGCCGTCGCCTGACGCCGCCCGCGCCCCGGCTCCGGGCCAGTGCTGGCCGGAGGCCGCAAGTGGGCGTGGTTGGCAGATTGTAACGACCCCGCTGTCATTCGCTTCAACCCCGTAGCGCCGCCGCGTTGCTGGTCCTCGCCGTTTGTCGCCGTAATTCCCATTGCCAGGCATGGCAAGCCTGCCTACGCTCGCCGACATGGATTACGTTAATCGAAAGTTTTCTTGCCTTGGGGTGTCTGGCTGGCTCCGCGCCTTATCG
>CAINDV010000928.1 GCA_903847485.1 uncultured Verrucomicrobiota bacterium | reverse complement strand
TGAATTCAGAAAGGCGCAGGAAGAAGGAACCAAGCGGATCAAGAACGCTTTGTTCATCAAGACCACCGATTTTGCCCGGCCGGCAGAGCTCTCGCCCTGTCCCACGCATGGACATCACTGGTTCGCCAACGCGGAGAGTTACTTTCTTATTGGCGAAGCGGCCGGCGAGGGTATGAAGAGCCTGTCCGCCATCAGCGCCGCCGACGGACCCTGGCCGGCAGACAAAGCCAATGCCTGGTATCAACAGCAGCCCTGGCTGGTGGGTTGCAATTTTGTTCCCAGCACGGCCGTTAACGCCATCGAGATGTGGCAGACCGAGACCTTCGACCCCGTCACCATTGAGCGGGAACTGGGCTGGGCGAAGCAGATGGGTTTCAACACCGTGCGTGTTTTCCATAATTTTGTGGTGTGGAAAGCGGATGCTAATGGACTCAAGAAACGCTTTGATCAATTCCTCGCTATCGCCAGCAAGTTGGGCATCCGCGCCATGCCCGTGCTCTTCGACGACTGTAATTTCGCCGGTGGGGTTCCCCATCCTGGCAAGCAACCCGAACCGACCCCATTGCGTCACAATAGCCAATGGGTTGGCAGTCCACCTCCAGCAATGGTCAGCGATATGAACGCTTGGCCGGAACTGGAACGCTACGTCAAGGACATGGTCACATCCTTCAAAAACGATCCACGCATTGTCATCTGGGATCTCTACAACGAACCGAGCGCGGTTGGCAGCGATCTGCTCTTAGTTGCGTCCTTCCGTTGGGCGAGGGCATGCTCACCAGCCCAACCACTGACCTTCGGCGCATGGGAAGGCTGGAACAAGTATACCGATGCCATTATAGCGCAATCGGACGTCATCAGTTTCCATGGGTATGGCAGTAAAGATGGCGTGTTGGGTAGAATAAGCGACCTGAAAAAGCATGGTCGTCCGGTGATTTGCTCCGAATGGATGTCGAGGCCCGCAGGCAGCCGGTTTGATATCGACCTCCCCATGTTCAAGAAAGAGCAAGTGGGCTGCTATCAATGGGGGCTGGTCAACGGTCGTACCCAGACCCATTTGGTCATGCACGACCCCAAGGAACCGGTCTTGTGGCAACACGACATCCTTCATCGCGACGGGACTCCCTACAGTCCGGCTGAGATCTATGCCATCAAGCACGCCACCGGAATTATCGCGACTACTCCCACCACCCTGGTCCCCACTTCCGAAGAACAGCAGATCACTTGGAGTTTCACCACTGATACTCCTGCGGGAGAGTGGTCCAAGCCCGGCTTCGATGAGTCAGCATGGAAGAAGGGGAAGGCTCCCTTCGCTTCCAATGACCGCAAACCCACTACCGAGTGGAAGAGCGCCGACATCTGGATACGCCGCGTCATCGAACTGCCTGCTGAGGTAAAGGGCTTGGTGGCCTTGCGCATACAATATGATGATGAGGCCGAGGTATATCTGAATGGCATCTGTGCTGCGCGTCTTTCGGGATTCATCGCTAATTATGCATTGCACGACATCACCCCGGAGGCGCGAGCCACCTTACAACCTGGGCGAAACCTCGTGGCCATCCACTGCCATAATAAAGCTGGTGGCCAATTCGTTGATGCTGGATTGGTGCTGCTGGACGAAGGCAAGCCGGAAAGATCCCAATGACATTCACCCCGATAGCTCTCGGACTTGGAGTGAAAAGCGCTGTGCGCGGTTTGATCACTGATCACTGCTTGAAGTAATGGATGGTTAATGAAGGTATACAGAAAATGGATATTATGAGAAATACACTTAGATGCATGGTTGCGCTGTCGTTGATGGCGCATGTGGCTTCGGCGGAAGTGCCGCGGCCGGAGCATCCGCGGCCGGACCTGTGCCGCGAAAACTGGATGACGCTCAACGGCGAATGGCAGTTCGAGATCGACAAGGCTGCCGACGGCGAATCCCGCGGGCTGACTCATGGCAAGGATCTCAATGCCAAAATCATCGTCCCGTTCTGTCCCGAGAGCAAACTATCAGGCATCGGCCTGGGCAACACCGAAAAACTGAAGGATGTCTGGTACCGCCGTACTTTCGAGCTGCCGTCCACCATGCAGGGCAAGCGTGTTAGAATACATTTCGGCGGGGTGGATTACAAATCCTGGGTCTATATCAACGGCCAGCTCGCCGGAACCCATATCGGCGGGAATGTCGCATTCCATTTCGACGTCACCAAGTGGCTCAAGGAGGGACCCAACGAATTGGTGGTCAAAGTCCTCGATGACATGTGGAGCGGGCTCCAGCCGAGCGGCAAGCAATCGCCCGACGAGAGCGGTGGCTGTGTCTACACCCGCACCACCGGCATCTGGCAACCGGTGTGGCTGGAAGCCGTCGGTTCGTCATTCGTCGAGAATCTTTCCGTGGTGCCTGATCCCGACAACTCGCGGGTGCTCATCAGCGCGAAAATCAATGGCCTGGACAAGGATCTAACACTCAAGGCGGAAGCCTTTGCCGACGGCAAGCTGGCGGGATTGGACAGCAGCACGGGCCCCTGGCAGAACACCCTGGTGATCAACCTCAAGGACAAGAAGCTGTGGGAGCCCGGCACGCCGTTCCTTTATGACCTGAAGCTCACGCTTTCCAGCGGCGAACAGAAGCTGGACGAGTTGAGAAGCTATTTCGGGTTGCGCAAGGTGGTGATCGACGGCCGCAGGATCCTCATCAATGGCAAGCCGATCTTCCAACGGTTGATGCTCGACCAGGGGTTTTATCCCGACGGCCTGTGGACCGCGCCTTCCGACGAGGCGCTCAAACAAGACATCGAGCTGTCGATGGCCTGCGGTTACAACGGTGCGCGCCTGCACCAGAAGGTTTTCGAACCGAGGTTTTTATATTGGGCTGACAAACTCGGCTACCTGGTCTGGGGCGAGTACCCGAACTGGGGCTGCAATTTCAAGCCGGAGAGTTATTCGGCCTATGTCAATGAATGGACCGGGATCCTGTTGCGTGACCGCAACCATCCGTCAGTGGTCGGGTGGTGCGCCTTCAACGAAGCCGACGCGACCGCCGCTGAACTGCAACAGCTGATCTGGAACGTCACCAAGGCGGTGGACCCGACACGGCCCGTGCTGGAAACCAGCGGCTGGGCCCACACGCTGCCCCACCCCGAGGTGCTCGACGCGCATGATTATGAGGACAAACCGGCAACCTTTCGTGAACGCTGGATGGGAAATCTTTCTGTCACATCAGCCGACCGCTCTATTCTTGCTCGCTACCGCAGTTCAAAGGTCCCCAAATCAGGATCCGACCGCGGCATTCCGTTCATGGTCAGCGAAATAGGCGGCATCGGCTGGCCCACCGATAGCGGTGGAGGATATGGCGATGGTTCCAAGAACCTCGACGAACTCTATGCCCGCTACCAGGGCACCATCGATGCCATGCTCGACAATCCGCACCTGTTCGGTTTCTGCTATACGCAGTTGACCGACATCGAGCAGGAAAAGAACGGCCTTTACTACTATGACCGCAAGCCGAAGTTTGACGTGAAGAAACTTCATGAAATAACTTCACGCGAGGCCGCCTATGAACAGGATCCTGGCAAGCCAGTCACGCAGGCGGTCGAACCCAAATGGAAAGTGCTGGTGGGTGCCCTGCAGGATGGCGCTCTGAGCACGCCTTACAAGTACGTTACTGAAAAACCTGCCGACGACTGGGCCAAGGAAGTGTTTGATGACAATTCGTGGAAGACCGGACTTGCTCCGTTCGGACAGGAGCAGAACCGTACCATAAGAACTGAATGGAAAACCGCCGACATATACCTCAGGAGGACCTTTGAATACGACGGGAGCGACGTGAAGCAAGGCGCCATAGTCATATGTCATGACGAGGATACTGAAGTTTACGTCAACGGGCAGAAGATCTTCGGCGTCAACGGATTCATCAACAGCTACATGCTGCACACTGTTACGGCCCAGCTCAAGAAGGCGCTGAAGAAAGGGGCCAATACCATCGCGGTGCATACGCACCAGACGCAGGGCGGGCAGTATATCGACCTGGCGATCCTGGTGGAGGGGATTCCGAAAATGCCGGTCCTGAAGCCGCTGTTTGATTACCCGGTGCGCGACACGTCGGTGTGCCTCGGCCCTGACGGGATGTATTACCTGACCGGGACTACCGGACATCCGACCTGGTGGCATACGAATGAAGGGATCAGGATGTGGAAGTCAAGGGACCTTAAGACCTGGGAACCCCTGGGGCTGGTCTGGAGTTTTGAGAAAAACGCGACCTGGCAGAAGGGGCAGTCGGACAAGGACGGTAAAATAGAAAAGCGGGCGATTTGGGCGCCGGAG
>CAINDV010000927.1 GCA_903847485.1 uncultured Verrucomicrobiota bacterium | reverse complement strand
GGTATGTGAACAAGGGCGCGATTCCCTATGGCGATCACCAACCGTGGCCGGGGCACGAGGACAACGGAAAGTGTTCCACTGCGGCAGTGCTGTTCGATCTCCTCGGTGATCGCGAGGCGACCCGCTATTTCGCACGGATGTCCACGGCCGCCTATGACGAACGGGAGCGTGGTCACACCGGCAATTTCTTCAATGTGCTGTGGGCCTTGCCCGGCGTTTCCCGCTGTGGTCCGCTTGCCACAGGTGCCTATATGAAGGAACAGGGGGTGGTACTACGACCTCGCCCGGGGCTGGGATGGCCAATTCGGCTATCAAGGTTCGCCGGTCGGTGAGGAGGAGCACGAAAAATATTCGGGCTGGGACTGCACGGGTGCCTATATGCTGGCCTATGCGCTGCCCCTGAAGACCCTTCGGATGACCGGCAGAAAACCGTGTGCAACCCCGGCGCTGACCCCCAAGGAAGCAGCGGAGGTCATTGCCGCAGGGCGCGATTACTTCTCCTCAAAAGCAGGTTACCAACAACGCAGCGCCGGTGAGTTGATTTCCGGCTTGTCGAGTTGGTCGCCCGCAGTTCGAAAGCGGTCGGCCCGGGGCTTGAGTCAGCAAGAGGGGGATTTTGTGCCGACTCTGCTGAAGATGCTCGCCGGGTCTGAGCGCGATGCCCGTTACGGGGCCTGCGAAGCGCTGGGTCTGCTGGGGCCGCGGGCTGATGCGGCCGCGCCGAAACTGCGGGCCCTGCTCAAGGATCGGGACCCGTGGCTGCAAAGCCTGGCCTGCGAGGCCCTGGCGGGGCTGGGCCCGGAAGCACGGAAGGCCAGCGTGTCCGACCTGTTGGCCATGGCGGCACGCCACAACCCGGCGGACCCGCGGGGAATGGCCCATCGGGCCGTCTGCAAGGCACTGTTCTCGCCCTATCCGGGCACCGAGGGAATCAGCCCCAAGAGCATCCTGGCGGAGTCCCTGGACGGCGTGGATCGTGAGTTGCTCTATCCGGCCATCCAGTCGGTGCTGGAGAACGATGACAGCGTGGCCCGTAGGTCGGTCCAGCGCCTCTACGGCAAGTTGACCGATCGCGACCTGGTGGCGCTGCTGCCAGCCATCGTCAAGGCGATCCGGGATCTGGCACCCAGCAATGAAATGTTCGGCGACGACATCCGCCTGGCAGGTCTGGACCTGGTGTCGCGCTTACACCTCCGGGAGGGCATGCCGCTCTGCCTCTCAGTGGTCGAATTGAAGCGTTGGGGCTCGGCCAAACGCCTGCAGAAAGGCATGGAGTGCCTCGTCCGCTATGGTGTCCACGCCAAGGCCGTCCTGCCCGAGTTGCGGGAAATGCGTCGCTCACTCAAACCCGACGACAAAAACAGCGGCCTGCTCGACAAAGGCATCGCCGCGATCGAGGCCTCCACGGACTCTCCCACCCTGCTGGACCTCAAGGATTTCAAGACCCGTCCCTGAGGGTGAACCGGAGATCGGGAAAGCCGTAGCCTCGGCCTTGGAATAACTGCCCATGACGCACGTCGCACAGCCATCTCCCGGAAAAACCACCCTGCTGATCGTGGCAGGGCGCAAAATCAGCGTCTCCAGACCCTCTTTCCCCCGCAACCCCTTTCTCCCGGGCTCCGAACCGCTCCTTAGGCTCTCATGAGCACCAACCAGAAATCGATTTCCATTCGACCAAAATGTATGAAATTGAAAACAAAGATTGCTCTAATCTGCATACTCGTTATCACCCTGCTACTGACCGCATTTCCCGTCAGAGCTGATGATCTGGCGGCTCCAGTTCCGTCACCGGCGGATTTCTGGGTCCGGGATCAGCCGGGTCGAATCACTCACGCCGGCACGGGGACGGAGCCATTGGTGCTGTGCCTGCAGGGGCGCAAGGTGGTCATGCAAGTGCAATCCGATCGCACCAACGGTTTCTCCTATACCGCCCGGTTCTTCAACCTGCTGAAAGAAGTCGAAAAGAAGAAGGCCCTGTTCGTGGCCGGGCGCGAAGCGAGTCCGGAGTTGCGCGTCAATGACCAGCCCTGGAAGAGCGAGTTCCCGTCCTCGGTCACGTTCGACGGATTGCTGACCTTAACCTATCCCG
>CAINDV010000926.1 GCA_903847485.1 uncultured Verrucomicrobiota bacterium | reverse complement strand
GCCTCGACGGCAGCCGCCGTGCGCTGGTTCCGAAAGGCTCGGCAGGAGCCTCGCCCTACCGCTGGGCGACTTTTCAAACACACTCTTAGTCAGCGCACATGGTTTCATAATCCGCCGACAGGGCACACAGCGGCAGGCGCTGGACAGAGGCCAGCACCAGGATTGGTGAAGAGGAATCGGACGTAGAGATAGGCGAGGAACTCAAACGGAACCTCGCGCACTCCTTCGCTGGTACGCCACCAATGGGCCGCATCAAAGGCGGGATCTTCGATTGGTATGCCGGCAACCTTCACCGCGTCACCAAACGCTTTGGCGTAGAGGATTAGTTGCCTGCAAATCGTTCAGCCGATGAGCCACTATCCGGGAAAACAGCGTTGCCCCACGGCGGTTCAGATGTTGTGAATTGTAGAACAGTGATTTGTCACGGCAACTGGGATCATCAGAGAAATCCCAGAACTCGACGCCGTAAAGGTCCGCAATTTCGCGAACTCTGGCCAGTACCTCAGAACGATTACGAAAAAGCTTCTGTCCCCCATGGTATTCGGGTGAATAAACCAAAACAACCCTAGCTTTTGCCCGCAAACCGCACTCGATCAGTTCCGCAAGAGCCGGCACTTTGCACTCCTCCATTTCTATGGCAACTCCAGTTGGGTGCTTGGCTTTAAACTTATCGAATTCGCCTGTCCAATGCAAGTCAGTCGGCTTGTAGCCAAGAAAGTGATCCTCCTTCGCAGTAACGCCAAGCAGCCCAGCGAGAGCTGTCAAGAAAAGCCGATGCTCAATTACCCCAACCAGCGGGAAACTGCGCATCCGAGCGAATCTACTGTCGATCGATACGAGTGTCTTGTACAGATCCGGCTCACCCAAGTATGGTATGTACCGCTGAGGGTCGTACACCTCTTTCGTCGTCGTGAAACACGAGTTATCAATGTTCACGACGATGCAAAGCGGGGACCGATTATGACTTAGGTAAGTTTTTAGAACGCTCAACTGCAGATCCGGCAATGTTCCGTTCTGACCGATGTTATATACTGTCTTGCCGACTATCCGATCAATAACATCGGGATCGTAATGTACTAAGGCCCGCGAGGATCCGCACACAAGGATATCCGCATTGACCTCCCCGCGAAGAACCCGGTTCCAGACGCCGCGAGCGGAGGTGTTGTAATTCTTTAGGCCGAAGACGAGCGCCCATTGCAATATCACAGCAAGTCCGGCGGAACCGGCGACGAACAACACGGCTTTAAGCACGAAACGCCTGGGCATGGGTTTCACCTAGAATTGGAAGTAGATAAACGTGCTCTTGTTGAAAACGCCAAACAAGACAAGCACGGATGCAAGGGCGTAATAGGTCACCCAGCGGGCACCAGCAGGCATCGCAAATAACCGGCTGGACAGACCCAACCGCCGCTGCAAGTACTCAACCGATTCCAAGAGCGTGATCGCGGACAGCGCGATGAACCAGTCCTCGCGGCGAAACCCACCGTCGGTCACCGATTGGCGTGAGAATACATCCCAGAGGTTGCCCCAGACATAAAACGCGTCCGAGAGGGTGTTGGCCCTGAAGAGGGTCCAAGCGAACAGCGTGAGGCCGAAAGTGACGCCGATCTGAAGCCCGGCCAGCCAGAACTCATGGCCGGTGCAACCCATTCTTTCGTAGAGCCGCTCCCGCAGTCCCTTGGTGGCTATTTCCACGATCAAGTAAATCCCGTTCAGGAGTCCCCAGAACAGAAATGTCCAATTCGCACCATGCCACAAGCCACTCACTCCAAAGACGATCAGCAGATTCCGATACAGCTTGCTGGTCGTTGTTCGGCTGCCGCCCAGCGGAATGTACACGTAGTCCCGAAACCAGGTGGAAAGAGAAATGTGCCACCGCCTCCAAAACTCTGAAATGGAGCGGGCCGAATACGGTCGGTCAAAGTTGAGCATCAAGCGAAAGCCCATAACCCGGGCGCAGCCCCGGGCGATATCCGAGTAGCCCGAGAAATCACAATAGATCTGGTAGGCGAAGAACACAAGACCGACGGCCAGCGTGAACCCGTGAAATTCCTTTGGATTTGCGAAGACATAATTCACGTAGAGCGCGAGGCGGTCGGCGATCACCAGCTTCTTAAAGAAGCCCCAGGCCATAAGCAAAAGACCACTTTTAACCTGCTCTGGGTCAAAAGCATGCACCTCCCGAAACTGGTGCAGCAGGTTTTGCGGGCGCTCAATGGGGCCCGCCACCAGTTGCGGGTAGAACATCACATAAAGGGCGTAGATGCCAAAATGCCTCTCGGGCTGTTGTTTCTTGCGATAGACCTCAATGACGTAGCTCAGACTTTGGAACGTATGGAAAGACAGGCCAATGGGCAGAGCCAGCTTCAAGATTTCAATCGAATAATTCCAGTGCAAAGCCCTGGCGAGCGCGTCATAGTTGACGGCAAAAAAATTGAAATACTTGAAAAAGAACAAAACCAGGCAGGTCGATAAAGTACTTACCAACAGCAGCACACGGGCACGCTGGCCGGTAGATTTGGCAATATAAAGACCGGCGAAATAATCAATGATGATGGTGGTAAAGAGAATGAGTATGTAGATGGGGACAAACGCCATGTAGAAGATGCAACTAGCCACGAGCAGCATTAACCACCTGAAGCGGTGTGGCAGCAGGTAATACAGTGCGCAGACAACTACAAAATAGAAACCGAACTCCAACGAGTTGAACAGCATAGAAGACTGGCGAGCGTGGCGCTAACGACTCAACTCAAGACAGAGGATGGCCTCTCAACGGCGACTTCCCCGATGCCATGTGGGTAGCTGAGGCTTCTCGGATCGTTTCCGCCAGGAGCCTCGTCAGCGCTTGTATTTCGTAACGCTCGATTCGCTCATGCTCTCCCATGTAACCAATCTGGCCGTTTTTCTGCCACTCGTTGAAAAGACTGAGCAGTTCGCGATGAACACCGCCTTCGTTATGAATGGACACAGTCCGCCCAACCTTTGTTTCCTTTATTATCGAAGCCATCTCGCCGTCCTCCTCGCCGATCCCGAGGATGGGTTTGTGCATCCCAAGATAGTGGTACAGCTTGTGTGGTACTATAGCTTTGCTGTAGCCGGTTTCGTAATGAAGAACAATGTTAACGTCGGATTGAGCGATTAAGGCATACGCTTCGGAATGGCTCAAAACTCCGTACAGCTTCACAAAGGAAAACATGCCGTTGCGCTCAATGAAGGCACGCGCGGTCTCGGAGACATAGCCTGCGATGCGCAGTTCTAAAGAGCCAGGCGGTGCTGGTTTGGCTATGCCGTTAAGGGCCACCAAAAACTGTTGCCAGGGAAAGTGCGGCTTGTCGAAGTAGCCCAGGTAGCCAAGTCGAAAGACTCTGCTTCCCATGTCAGCATGAGCACTGGCACAACGTAGAGACTCAGTGGCGTCGTAGCCGTTCGTAATCACCGTGATCCGCTCCACGGGCACTTGAAAGGACGTCGTGTAGACATCTCGATTGCCGTAGGTGTTGGCGACGAGATGATCTACTCTCTGGTAAACAAACCGCTCCAGCTTCCGTTGGGTCCAGGAGTGAACTGGCGTTGCGGCTGGGTGGGCGATAGACTTAGTGGTCCACAAGTCGCGGAAATGCCCGACCCATTTGCAGCCTGTAAGCTTCTTAGTCAAAAGCCCGATCAAGTGGAAACTTTCTGGAGGTGAGGACGTAATAATACACTCAACCTTCTGCGCGCGAACCAGCCTGATGGCCCTGACCGCCGCTGGAACCAGACCTGTAACGCAAATGTCAGGCATGAATACCAGCCGATCGAGAAAGCCAGCGAGACGGGGCCAACCGAAAAGCTTCGAGAAAACACGAAAGGGCGACCGAGAAATGCAGGACGTCTCGTAAATGCGCACGGAGGCGTCCAAGCTATTTAGCAAACGCTTCTCTACCTCGGAGTGCCGGTGGGTGTTTGTGAGGACGATCGGCAGGTAGCCATAGCGCGGAAGATACTTGACAAGGTTAAAACAACCACCTCCCCCAGTTCCGGGAAAATCGTGGACACAGAAAAGAACCTTTTTCATCTGTGATGCAAGACTTGCCTGCTCGCACGTAACGAACGGCAGGTGGTTGACCACCGTTCCAGCTAAAGATTCCCGCGCCTGAGGTTCTGCGGGGCTGGGACGAGCGGCCCGAGGTTGCACGGAATTTCTGTTGTCAACATTGGAGCCGTGGAGAAATCGATTGAGAAACCAGCACGCCAGCAAGGTGAGTCGAAGCTAAAGCCAACGTTGTTAGGGGGTGCCGCTAATTTGGGGGAAGCCACAATTGTCGAACGGCCTTTGCCCGTGTCGTAGCTGAAGTATCCCGCCTGGTCCCCCACGACGTGCGCGCTATCATACACGCGGGCAGCGGTACCGAACTGGAAGCGAATCGGTTGGCCGTTCGAGGAGAAAAACGCATTGTCGTCGATTTGCACATGACTATTAGTGAAGCCATCCTGCCATTTCAAGGCATGTCCTCCAGCGGTGACGAAAATGTTATTTTGTATGCGGTAAGTCCCGGTGCCCGTGTGCGTATCCGTCCATAATCCGCATGCATAGACGCTGCTTTGATCAGTCCAATGTATGTTGTTGAACCAATTTACCCGCGCGGTGCAATAATCCACATCCCCGTGGAAATCAAAGCCCCCGTTGTAATCGTTTCCGGCAGGGGGAGGCACATTCAGGTAGCTGATATTATTTCGGAGCGTGATCGGACGATCGGCCCCGGTACACTCACCATCGACGGCATAGTTGCCCCTACCATTGTTGTAGCAACGGTTCCCGCTTACCATCACGTCCTGGCTTTGGAATCGTCCCGTCCCACCAATATCGATCCCATAGTTTCCCCAGTGGTACACCGTGTTGTTGGAAATGAGCGTCTTCCAATACGAAGCACTGGTGACAATCCCGCTGCAGTTCCGGCGGGCATAAGGGTCTGGGTTCCCCTCGAGCACATTATGGGTAATCGTAAAAAAGCCATTGGTTCCCTTCAAATCTCCATCCGCCATGACTATGCCGTACGCTCCCCAGCCACCGGGATCTGTCATGGTTATCACATTGCTCGAAACAGCCACATATTGACAGGAGTTCAGGGCAATTCCGTAAATCCAGCCTCCGCCTGGAAGTATATTAACCCCGTGTATTTGGTTCTTGGCCACAATGAAGTCGGCAGCTTCCGTCCCGTTGCACTGAGTTAGATTAATCGCCCGAACTCCGACGTTCGATATGATGCAACTTTCGATGGTACCACCCTTCGCTTGGTAAAAGGAAATCGCCGAAGAGCCATTGGTCGAGTTGGCGATGTTCTCCAAAACGATTCCGGAGAGTCGCGTGGAAACGCCACTGCTCCGGATTCCCCCCATGTCAAAATTTCTAACAACGAGGCGGGCGGTGTCAGAACTTTGGACAGTAACGAAACTACCGGTGATGTTCAAACAGCGTGCCTTCGGCAGGGCACCGGAGAATGCTCCGTCAATAACAACATCCCCACCCCCATCAATCGGACGGACTACGATGGGATTCGCGGCCCCTGATCCTGAAGCCGCCAATGAAAGGTTTTGCTCGTGGTACTCCCCCCCCTTGATGAAAACAGTGGAGGCAGCGCCTTTGGGAAGCACGCCAAAAGCGGCAGCGATTGACCTGTACGGTTGCACCTGGGTGCCGGTTTGCGCCCCTCCCCAACTGCCATCGACGTAAACATCATTACCTTGCGTTTCCGGTGGGAAAAGCGCCGTGACACTCACCGCGAGCGGGCCAAACCAGTCAATAGTCTTCATTTGGATATTTGCATAGCATGCACCGCCAAAGCACCAGGCCAACAACCCGTGTCCACCACGGAGCCTACCTCATGCGTCGCCTAAGCCATCTTCTTAAGGCCGGCATGCACGCTAGACATATCAGCACATGGCGTGCCGAAGAGCCACACCCTCAATTGAAGAAGCTTGAGTGGTAGCCAAAACTCGACACAGCACCCGCCCATACCCGGATCACGACCTCGTTCTCGTGGCGAAAATCACCCGACCCCTTGCCCACAACTTCCTCACAAAGCCACTGATCCGGCACACTTCTTCAGGGTTCAGAACTTTGAAAAAATAGACCCCCAAACCGTAAACCACCGCGGAAATCGTCACCTGTACAACCAATGGCCTCCCCATCAGGAACATTGCCGTGCCTGCCAAGAGCCCAACAGCACACATGAGTCGAACGCCCGCTCCATCGAGGGATACCCTGCAAAAGCGCTTGACTGCAACCCAATATGCGGTACATAGCATTACTTCAGCACACAGCGAGGCATAGGCTGACCCCATGTAGTCGTATCGTGGAATTAACACCAAATCCAGCAAGGCATTTAATGCGGTCGCGCAGCCGAAACAGGTGAGCGCCAACCGCTCCCGATTGCTCGCATAAAGCGCAGCACTGAAAATCACGCGAACAAAGTAGAAGGCCAAGGGAGCGGCAAGAATCCTAAGGATCATGCCGCTGTTCGCATATTCGCTAGAAAACAAGGTAACGACTACTTTGTCGGACACAATCATCAACCCGACCGATGCCGGGAGGCCCAGGATCAGCATGTGTAGCAAAGCTCGGTTAATCTGTGCAGTAAAATCACCGGGCGTAGTCGTAAAGAGCCTCGACAGTCGCGCGAACAGGACGCGGTTGAGAGCTTCCGGAACGACGTGCAAAAAGATGACGAGCCGGTACGCTGCATTATAGGTGCCAACAGATTCATAGGTGCTCAGCAAAGACAGCATCAGCACGTCAATAGTCCCAAAGAGCGGCGAGATCATGTTATGCAATGCAAACGGCCAAGACTCGCGAAGCATGCGATAGGCTTCCTTCGCAGAGACCCACTGCACTCGCAGCCCGTAATGCCTCTTACACCACCCTAAGCAAAACAGGCTTGCCAGAAGGCTCGTGACAACCCAACCCCCAACAACCGCCATGAGTCCGCCATTCATGGCAACCACCGCGATGACAACCAGCAGAAAACTCACGGCGCGTCCCGCGCTCACGTATGCTTCTAGAGCGAAATTCTCGGCTCCCCTTGCCGCCGCAATCACAAGTTCGATGTAGATTGACGCCGCACTGCCTAAAGCCGACACGATCAACAATGCCTTAACGAAGGAACCATAGTTTGAAAGCGCCACGGTGACACTCAGCACGGTAATAAACACGGCTGTTAGAACCACTTTCAGAAAGAGGACCGTGGGCAACACCGCCGCGCAGGAACCACGATCGCGTGCCACTTTCCGCAGCATGATGCTGTTGATGCCCATGTCGCTGAGCACTAAGAACATGGCAGGGAAGGCCAGAGTCAGGCTATACACACCATACTCAGCCTTGCCAAGGTGCCTGACCAGCAGTGGCAATTGAACAAAGTTGACCGTACGCACGAGCAACTGCGCAAGGAGCACGTAACTTGTATTTCTCAGTAAGCTGCGCGGTTTCATCATGCAGGTGTCACTATAGGCTGAGTCGCGCGGTTGCCCTACTTACTTTGCAGGCCCGGCGCTGGCTCATCCCCCACTCCCGTTGGCGATGCCCGACCGCCGTATTTCACTGCAAGGAAATATCATACTGCCGACTAAGAAGCTGCAAGCATCGAAGGTTATAACGCATCAGCACGCACCTCTTATCTTCTAGGATGGTTCTCAACAGCTCAGGTCGTAAACCCACGCCACCCTTTCTGACATCCGCTCCGCCCGCTATTCTGCTAACATGCTTGTGAAAGCTGATGTAATTAGCTCGCTTGTCAATTCCCAAATAACTGTAATTGATCTTGTCCCATTGCCTTGCAATAAACCTACTTAGAAGGGACGCGCTCAAAGCTGAGCCCATATAGGACTTAAATGGCAACCCAGCAAGTTGTGGAAATCGATTACAACACTCCCGGAAATACATCGCACGCTTGAGGCGCATTTCGCGCGGTATATTAAGAACAAACTCACACAACTCATAATCGATAAACGGGCTTATGTACTTCAATCGGTTGCGATTCTTAAAAACGCAGTAATTGGTGTATTTGGTGAAGTGATTCACGAAGAACCATTGCTCAAACGTCGTAAGACTCGAATCCTCACCTGTCTCGTAGTAGAAGCCGTCCGCAATTGTATCCGAATCCAAGAACTGTGCACACAAATCCCTGTCATCCACGAGGCTGTCCCTTACTACGACGTCACGCTGATCCTGCACACACTGATAGGCTTTTGACCCCATAATTGCGTCGCCAACAAACCCTGACACGACAACTGTTCCATGGGCTTCGAATTCTTCAAACACTCTTAGCGGCGCCTCAGTTATGAAATTCACTTGCCCTTCGGCATCAAGCCCGTTGCGCAATAACTCCGGATCCCTATAATCCTCAACACTGAGAGGATATGCCACATGTTTGACACCAACCACCTTCGCGACCTGTGCACCGATCTCATAGTCATAAGTACCTAACGAGCCGAAGGTCACCGCCGTTATACGGTTCGGCGACACCAATTCCATGAGCGTTGCCAATATGTACCTAGAGTCTAGCCCTCCGGAGAGAGGAACCAGCAAGTTGCTGGTGGGATACTTCTGGATTCGCATCTGCACAGCCTGGCGAAAGAGATTATGTGTTGTCTGTCCAACACTCGTAATGTCGGGTGCGTCCACCTTACGCTTGCCATAAATGAAGTGCAGCATTGATGCGCATTGTTTGGTGTCTAGATCCAAGACTAAACACTCACACGGCATGAGCCGATAGATTTTGTCGAACAACGTGCAGCGACCTGGAACAAACTGTAAAAAAGCAAACTGAGTCGCATTCTGTGGGGATATTGCGAGGTTCTGGAAATCCTCAAGTAACTTATCGGAGAGTGTTACTCGCGTTGCGTCGATTGCGTAGTACACCCTCTGGATCGAATATTTGTCACAGAATATGTAAATGCGCCTACCTCTTCTGTAAACAACCAGGAAACTGCCCTCAATATTCTCAATTTCTGAAAGCTGCTCTGGACAGAACTTAGTTTGCAGTACTCTTTGCAAGTCGCCTATGGAAGGGTGCCACATGCTTTGACCATTACTCCGGATGCGATCAACTCGTCCATATAGGAGGACGCTTTGTCGTAGCTCGTCCTCCGAATGAGCGGTTGATTGAATTAAACCGCTGTCCATGTGAATCTGGATTTTCATACCATACTTAGTGCGCGTGTGGCTTGCTCTCTATGCCCATTGACGATTTATCGTGCAGGCGCGCAGTCAAGTTGTATAGGCGCTAGTTTATTCGGACTCCCAGTTTCATAAACGTTTTCCCGCAGCGCGTGGCAAAGGGCACCTAACAGAAACATACTACCCAATGACGCTTCAGATTTGAACATGTCAAAGAGCATTGCCATCAGCATTGCCCCCACACCGAAAAGTGCCCCCTTCCCCATTGCGTAAGCATAGTTGCTATCCACTTCCTGATAGCACCTCTTTGCTTCGTTGCCGACGGCGGCGATGATAGCCAACCACGCAAGCAGTCCAATAATTCCGCACTCGGCGAACACGTACAGATACTGGTTATGAACAATCGAGACAAACATGCCTTCAAGATTCTTGTCCATATAATCTTTGGCAACGTTTGCGTAGGTATTGCCTCCCACCCCGATGATGGGGTGGGCTTGGATCACCTTCAACGCCAATTGCGCCAGCGGAATCCGGGACTCGGCAGCATTATGGTCAGACCGCGTGAGTCTATCCCTGATTAGGCCAATGGCTGGCACGCACAGAATCAGGAGAACACATGCCATCGCCAAAATGGTCCGCAACGTAATAACCCTCCGCCTCACAGCGTCAACCAATACAAACACCAAAGATAGGGACAGGCAAATCCAAGCATTCCGGGAGCCGCTGCAGATGATGGCAATGAACACTGCGACAAAACTCAATAGACGAATCTTGCCCCGCTGCCCACCGAACAAATACATGCAAATCTGGAGTAGGAATAGCGGCACTAGAAATCCACCATACGCGTTTGGATAGCCCAGCGTGCCCGTGGCCCGTGCCATGCCGTTAGGATGGATCAGGATTTCAGGTCGAAACCCGTCGCTATTAAAGACGTAAGTCTGGTAGCCAGCAAGGGTCTGAGCACAACCATAAATCGCCTCTATGACAATCACGATGCCGAGCCACTTCACAGCGCATTCAAGATCCTCCCGGCTTTGGATTGCGAGAGCTGGCACGCAAAAATAGAGCAGGAATACCTTGGCCACCATGATCATTTGCAGCCCGGTGGCTCGAAGCATAGTCGAGTTCAGAGCCGACAGGGCGATCGCAACTACAAATAGCATGCCGGCTTGGAAGACGACTAACCGGCCGATACGCTGATATCCTTGCCGCATAATAACATGGACCAGGAGTAAGAGCAGCGGCAGATTTGATGCGGTGATTTTTATGACATCGGCCCATCCCTGGTGGGGGCTGTGGAAAAGTGTTCCATAAATCGGCAACGGAAGGCCGAGCATTCCCATCGCCAGACACCACTGCTTAAAACCCCTTGCCCCATAGAACGGGAACACGATAGCGGCGATTACGAGAAAAAGCGCGAGCGCCTGCATACTTGGTTTTGGGAAGTTAGCCCGGTTGTTTGGATTACAAGTGGGACTCTGTGGCCTCTCAACTGCCTAGCGGACCAGTCTTTTTAGGAATGGGGGTCAGCCCCGCTTTGCCCAACAGCAGCTCGATGAGGGGTTAATGGACTTGCGAGATTATCAAATGCTGCTCTAACAGTTTTGTTCCCTGTGTTGCCCAACGCCTGGCGCAGGTTAGAGTCTTCCATTAGGCGCCTCAGAGCGGCCACGAGTTCCACAGGATCCCGAAGTGGAACCAAGCTGCCATTCTGCCCATGCGGTACAAGCTCAGAAATGCCACCTATGGGGGTTGGTAGCACGGGCAGCCCAGTTGCTATAGCCTCAAGGAAAACATTCGGAATTCCATCATGCCGCCCGTCCGAGGTCTCAACGCACGGAATGACTAACACAGAGGCGTCGTGGTGATACTTAAGGAGGCGCTCATGGGAAACCGCGCCCACCAAGACCACTTCGTCGTTCGCGGCACTGTGCTGGATTTGCGAATTCCAACGAGGCCGCTCCTCACCATCGCCCACGATGCGGCAATGGAACGAGACACCCTGAGTTTTCAGCAGGCGGCAAGCCTCGACCAGGTGGTGGTAGCCCTTCACGTCTTCCATTCTGGGCCAATCCATCTACCCAACCCGCGTGACTACTTTCCACGATTGAATAGGTTGTCATCATCGGCAGAGTAACTACCGCACCCAGAATGAAGAACATCCTTAACTTTCCCCGCGCAATGAGGCAGAAAGGAACAAGGCGCAGCGGACCCAGTTGGGCCAGGGCGCGCACGACGCAGATACTAATTTGCCGAAGTCCTCGGGGAAACGAGAACGGTCAATATCTTTCTGCCTGAATTCCCAAAACTGTAATATTACTGGAAGCTTCAGCAGGACATGGCTCCAGACTTGCCTCGTTGCGGAATAACTCGATGAGCGGCCCGATGGTTTCACGGTTGTCGAAGCGGGCACAGATGGTTTCTCGAGCCGCCGCGCCGACTGACTTTCGCAGGGAAGCGTCGCGCAATAAATCTTTGAGTTTCTCCGCCAGTTCTTTGGGACTGGCAGGAGGCACTAGGAATCCGTTTTCCCCGTTCACGATCAGCTCAGGTATGCCTCCCGTTGGAGTCGTCACAACCGGAAGAGCCGTTGCCATGGCTTCGAGAAACACATTGGGAATGCCATCGTGCCGCCCGTCCGCGCTTGCCACGCAGGGCATGGTGCATAGTGCGGCCTCGTGATAGTGAGCAAGCAGGCGCTCCTGCGTGACCGCGCCGGCCAGATGAACCCACTCGCCAAGCTGGAAATGGTCGATCAAGGCGGTCAAGCGCGCCCGTTGGTCGCCTTCTCCGACGATCCGACACTCGAAGCGAACCTGCTGTTCCCGGAGATGTTGGCAGGCTTCTACCAAGTGATGGAAACCCTTCACATCCTCCAACCGTCCAACTGCCAGGATCAGATCTGCGCGGCGCTCATTTCCCTGCGGGGGAATGAATCTCCTCACATCAACACCGTGGTAGATCAGATGGACCTTTGGCGCGTCGGCAGGATTCCCCTGCTTGATTAATTCCGTTTGACCGCAGACCGAGCAGCAGGCCACAAACCGAACTTCTCGCAGCTTTTCACGCAGGAGGAGGCGGTCGGCCCAAATGTCGTGCGCATGGGCGGAAAAGCTGTAAGGAATGCCGGTGAGCAAATGCACGACTCTCGCGACCGAGGTGGGTTGCGACGCATAGTGCGAATGAAGGTGCGTGACGCCATCAAGTTCCATCTGTCGGGCAAGAACAATGCCCTCGCCGAAATGCATAAGAGAGCGCATCCGGTCTTTGCACCGATGGTGGAATGGACTTAGCATTTTACACAAAGTCGTGAGGTAATGGACAGGCCGACGCAATACGTAGTAGCAATGCGATCTCAACAACGGACCGAACCCTATCGGCTGCAAATAGTGGGTCACACCGAACATAGGCAAAGCTTCGGCTGACAAGCTGGCAAGTTCGGGTTTCCATATAGAGTAGATATGAACTGCGTATCCGCGTCGTTCAAGTTCAAGAATTTCCCGGTAAATGAAGGTGGCGGAAAGTGCCGGGATTACACTTGTAAGATAGGCAAGTTTCGCGGAACGGTGTTGCAGTGCGGTATTTCTCATTTCAGTGCATTCAAAGCCCTCCGTGGGCGGAATTGCGGACGGTAAACATTCCTGAGATCCGCCAAAGTTCTACGCCTTAGCCTCTCAACCGTAACGATGCAGTAGCCGGTAGGGCGAGGCTCCTGCCGAGCCGCGCTGGACAAGGGTTCCTCCGCAGTTTGCTTGGGTCGCCACCGGTCACTAAAAGGTGAACCTAAAACGGCGGTGATCCGATGCCTGATTCGCCATCCCAGCCAGGCTCCGCAGGAGCGTCGCCCTACCTGGCTACTGAATAGATACGGCTCAACAGTTCCCAACCAACGATAGCCAGCGAGGAAGTTAAGCCTCAGAACTCCTGAGCCGTGAGCACGAATCTTCAACCGGCGAGGAAACGAGATGGAGTCCAAGTTCGCGGGGTCATGGGCCCCGGCCTACAGCAAGGGCGCGGTTCTCTAGGCCCGGCACCCTCACCGGTCGGCCCACGCCAATTTCTCGGTTCAGGGGTTCTGAGCCTGAACGCCAAGGGCCAATCTGTTGCGGCACAGACATCTTCACCTAAAAGGAAACAGCTTCTGCCACAGTCGTCTCTTCTGCTCAATGCGCACGAATTTAAGCAAATCTCCGGGAATCATCCGCTTACGGCGCTGGATCGTGGCACAGCAATAGCCAACCCACCGCGCGATGCTCCCCACAAACAGGGGAGACTCAAGAAGCCGGCCGAGGCACTTGGCGCATTCAAACAGAGGGCGGTAACCCAGCGCATAATCGCGCACCCCCAGTTGCCAGGTCCGTCGAAGCAAACTGCCTTCGGAGATGTTACGGGGCTTGAGGTGATCCATAACGAGGTGCGTCAATAAGCGGGTTTCGTATCCCAGCATTCGGGCACGAGCGCAAGTGAGCGCATCCCAACCGCCTTCGGGAATAGCTAGCAACCCGCCGATATCCTCGAAGCATTGGCGTCGAAAAAATTGGGCCGCACCCGGCACGTCGTCCCGATTTCTGGGAAGGCGGTCTCTGGGTTCGCCCAAGTCCAGGACGACCGCTCCCGCCAAACCGAGCCGGGCGGAGGATTCGAATTGCCGGATCACCTGCTCGAAGTAGTCGGGCTGAAAGCGAACATCTGAATCCAAGAGGCCCAAGTACTCATAGCCATCCACGGTGAGCGCGCGAACGCCCGCCTCGGTGGCCTGCACCACTGCCGCAAAACTTCGATGGGGGCGGGCCGGGAGCGGCAGTAGGCGGATCCAAGGGTGGGCCACGGCGGCGGCGCGGACGATCTCCTCCGTTCGGTCGGTGGAACCGTCACTAACAATCACCCACTCCGCCGGGCGGACTGTCTGATTAACGACGGACTCGATAGTTATCCCAATCGAAGTTTCTTCATTCTTGGCGGGAGTTACCAGAACGTAACGGGCTTGGATCATGATTGCCCGGAGTGTGTTGAGATTGAGGGCGGACAATTCAAAATCAGAGAGCAGACAGCGGACAACAGCAACGGTTTGGACTCGGATCGGGAGACGAAGAGTGATCGGCGAGAGACAAAGCGAATATGAATTGCGCAGTCCAGAAGCTGGCGCGCGACGCGCACGGTGCATGATTAAGAAGAGAGCACATACTTACGCCTGCTTGTCGCCGAGTGGTAGAGAGGAGTTAGTCGTTGCCGGCCCGGAGATCATGCTTTGAACGGGTGCATCGGTCTGTTTCCGCGCCGGGCGAACCGCGTGTTTGATCTTCTTCACCACGGCCTGGGGAAAGGCCAGCCAGTCGTAGTGACCGGCCAGTTTGCTCCGCAAGAGGTCGTCGTCGTCAGCGGAGTTCACCGGCAAACGGGTAAGGCGGAACCAGTCATCGCCGGGTCTCACACGCCCCACTTCAGTGGTTACGCACGACTCATAACCCACCCGCTTCAGCAGTTGGCAGAAAGCCTCCGCAAAATGCTTTTCGGCCTGGGGAAAGGCGTAAGGATAGGCGAAGGTGGTAATGGAAGCACTGAGTTGGTGCTCGATTACGGATTTGGAATTGGAGATTTCAGATTCAATCTCAGACAAGGCGAGGTCCACCAGTTTCGGGTGGTTGACGGTGTGAGAGCCAAACTGGATGCCAGCCGCGTGCAATTCCCGGACCTCAGACCAAGTGAGACAATCACGGATGGTCGAGAGTCGCGAACTGCCACGCGGACGGAATGCGCGCCGCTCGTCTCCAACGAAGGCGGTGGGCAGGAACATTGAGGCGCGAAAGCCGTGCTGGAGCAAAATCGGAAAGGCGGCGGTGTAGAAGTCGCGGAAGCCGTCGTCGAAGGTGAGGGCGACTGGTTTCGTTGAGGAGGTGAGGAGGTGAGGAGGTAAGGGTTGCGAGTTCAGCCAGGCCAGGCCAGCGGCGAGAGTGACGCCTTGGTAACCGTTATCCTTCAGCCACTGCATTTGGTCGGTAAAGCGCCGGGGTGAGGTGCAGACGCGATAGTAGGGGTGAACGCCTGGCTCCGGATCGTCCGAGATGCTGTGATACATCAAGATGGGGAGCGTGGAGGAAGTGCGAAGTCCAAGATGGCGCAAGCCCATGAGGGGGCGGACGAGGTTGAGGGTTATGAAGCGGTCGAGGCGCATCCAATTGGAAAGCCGTAAGCCGAAAGCTGAAAACAGAGAGCTGAAATCAGTCAATCGGGAACGACTTAAAAGTAGAAAGCGGACATGGATAATGCAGGAGGCGGATTAAGGAGGGTCTCAATCCATCCGCCGCGTAACCTCGACGGCTACATTTGCCAGTCCTACTTCTTGGCACAAAGGTCATCAACGAGGTTGAGGTAATCGGATTTGCGGGATTCCCAACTGTTTTGCGCGGCGTAAGCGCGAGCGTGCGCAACCATCTCCTGGCACTTGGTGCGGTTGCCAAGTAACTCGATCATCGCCTCGGCGAGGGCGTTAATGTTACCGGATTCGAAGAAGCGGACGACGGAGTCATTGAAGTAGTAGCGATCAATTTTGGTGCTGGAGACGACGACAGGAATCCCCAGGGACATGAATTCCATGATCTTGGTGCTGTAAGCCTCGTTGCCAAAAGAGTCCGCGCGTTTCGGCACCACGCCGAGGTCGGCGTTGGCCATGACTTCGGCAATCTGGCCTACAGACAAAGGTTCGAAGAAGCGCACACTGTCCTTGAGACCAAGCTCCGAGGATAATTGCATCAACTGGTCTTTCATGTTGCCGTCGCCGTAGATGTGGAACTCGGCGTTAGAGAGTTCAACGCGCACCTTTTGGAAGGCGCGGATGGCGATGTCCAGGCCCTGGTGCCATTGGAGTCCACCTGGAAAGAGGACGATGAGCTTGTTGTCGTTCCGGGTACGCGGGCGGAGAGCGAATCGCTTTGAGTCCACGTGATTGATGAACACGGAGCATTTCCGGCCGGTCCCGGTGCGGTCGGCGTATCTCTGGACCCACAGATCGTTGGCGATGATGACATGATGGGCGAAAGCGGCCGACAAGCGCTCCATCCAGCGGAGCAGCGGCAGGACCAGGCGCGATCTACGTGCGCCAAATTTGCTGGCATAGAACTCCGGAACAATGTCGTGAATATCGAGCAGGACGGGCGTGCCGGCCAGTCGCGGAACCCAGGCGGTGAAGACGAGGAAGTCGGGAATGTTATGGATGTGGAACAGGTCATGTCGCTGTCCGAAAAAGTAGTGCCGAGTTATCCACCACCAGCAGAAAGCCCCAAAGCGGAGGATCGGGAGCAGGAAATCCAGGTGGTTCTGCTCCTTTTTGCCAAACCGGGGTTGCAGGCGGACGACATGCACGCCCCGGATCGTTTCTTCGCGCGGAGTCTCGCGGGTGCGTTGGAGCGCGAGCACATCCACTTGATCGCCCCGGTCGGCCAGAGCCTCGGCATAGCGGACCACGCGATTGTCGCTCTCGTAGAACGAGTGTGTGACCATGCAGATGCGCTTGGGTTTCGGGCGGAGCGGCAACTGGAGCGGTGCCGCGAAGGCGGCAACTTCTTTGGGCAACGGTTGCCAGAAGGATGGCCGGTGCTGCTTGCGGACATACTGAAGGAACTCGGCGTATAACTCGACCGGGAAAGTTCGCGAGGAGGGTGGATCACCGAGGAAACGGAGATAGTCAGGATGCACATTCACCAGCGCCATGCCGCCGTGGCCAGCGATCCAGTCGAGCTTGGTGCGCCAGATGGCAATGGATGGTTCCTGTAGGAGAAGAAAGAGGCTGACGTCCTGGGGCAGGGTGTAGGGAAGCTCCACATATCCAGGACGGGGAAAGCTGAAAGCAGAAAGCTGAGAACTGAAATCTGAAGGTTGAGGGCTGAAATTTGGGGAGGGCGTAGTGCCAGAGGGCGAAGTACTGAAGACTTGAGGCTGAAATCCGGAGGCGGGAGTTTCCTCTCTCTGCTCTCTGTTTTCTGCTTTCTGCTTTTGTGTCACCCAGAAGGGGAAGATGGTACCGACGCCGTCGGGTTGTGGCTCGAAGGGATCAGTGTCAAAGGTGGAGGCGTCGTAGAGGACATTCAGGTCATGCTGCCAAGCGAGATTGTGGAGCATGAAGCCAGCGCGGAAGCCAGTGGCATTCCATTCCTTGAGGTAGTGGTTGATCTTTCGCGCATGTTCCCGAAAGCGCTCCCGGGAGGCAAACAGCCGGCCGTCATGATATAAGTCGTGGACGCCGACTTCGAAGCCATAACTAACCAGCCAGGCGCGCAGTTCCTCAGACACGCGGTAGTCACCTTCCGGGATAAAGTTGAAGGAGGAGCGGAAGCCCAGGCTCATCTCTAGTTCGGCCAAAGGCCGCACTCGCGCCAAGCCATCCGGCCCCTCAACGTCGTGGGTGAGAACGAAGGCGAACTGGCGGCCATCCGGCCAACCCGGCCAGCCCGCTGGATGGCGCTCCGAGCCGGGCAGGATGGGCCAGATGTCGTTGAGGCGACGGCGCTTGCGCACCGCAAACCAGCGGCGGACAGTCATGCGTATCGCCCAAGGGACGAATGGCTTGACCTGGTAGTAGAGGCGGCTCACAAGTTCGCACAGTTCGCCGTAACGGCCCGGCTGTCGCGCTGACAAGAGGTAAGTAGGTTCGCGCCACCGCCGGCGCTAAGTTCACGTTCCCCGACGCAGCCAGGAGGGCGTCTGGTTCCGGCCCTTGTTGAACACGCCCAGGACGTTAGCCTCCGCCTGACGGAGAGAGTTAAAGGCCCACTTGAGTGTGTCACGGTTGGTCTTCTCGGCTTCCGCCACTAACAACACTTGGTCCATCAATCCGGCTAGGGTCAGGGCGGCACTAGTCTGAGTCATCGGCGGCAGATCGAAGATGATGTAGTCGTAGTCGCAGGATCTGAGCTTCGGCACAAGGTCGTAGATGCGGGGCACCATCGGCAGCGTCTTGTCACCGACCTTCGTCGCGGTGGCCAGGCAGAAGTTGTTTCCGAACGCCGGCGGCCCCGCGCGCCCTGGCTGGAGGGCGGCAGCTAAGTCGGGGACCGCGCCTCCTCGGAAAAACGGATGCCCCTCGGCACTGCTAGAGTTGGCGTCCACGAGGAGCACTTTTCCGTCCCCGATCTCCGAGAGCGCGGCGGCCAGCCCGGCGGCGAGAGTCGTCACGCCCGCCCCGTCACCACAGCCGGTGAGAGCGATCAGCTTAGGCCGGCGAGTCACGTTCTTGAGATGGAAGTAGAGCGTGACCCGGTCACGCAGGGCCTCGCAGAAGGGCCGGACGAACTGAATCAACTCCCACGGAGACCGCTCTGGGACTGGTCCGGTGACCGCCAGCATTTCGGATGGCGGCTGGTTCGCCTCCGGAGCCTGTAGAAGTCGGGCTAAACCCTCCTGCGCCACAAAAGGAATAGAAAGCAGGAGCGGTATCCGCAGACGAGACTCTATCTCGATTGGCCGCCGGATCTTCTGATCTATGACCAGATCCAACAGTAGCGCCCAGGCGACGCCGAAAGCCAGGCCCCCCAGCGCCAGCGCCGCGACGACTTTAAGGAGTTTGCTCGCGACTCGCACCGGCAGGGAAGGCTCCTGGACCTTGCTGATATTGGGCATCTTCGTTGGATCTACTTGCGCGTCCACCCGCGCCTTCTCCAAGCTTTCAGAGAAGTAACGATAGTTAGTCACTAGTTGCTCCTTCTTGCGCTCGATCTGGGTGATTTGGGATTCCTCGGCGTCAATGGTGGCGGCTTCTTGGCGGCATTTTTCAAGTCCGGCTTTGAGAATCTTGAGGCGGGCCTCCAGCCCAGCCAGTTGCGCACGCTCGGTGCGGGGATCCAGCGCCAATTCGCGCCCGGTCGCCGATGTTGTCGCAGTCATCCCCAGCGGAGTGGACAACAGGTCCGGATGCTTCACTTCGAGACTTTTCCTCAGCGCTTCCGTCTCCGCGGTCTGTCGCTGAAGGAGTTGCACCTCCGGATGCCCGTCCTTGTAATGGATGAGCAGTGCGGACAGGTTGGATTTCAAGAAAGAGAGCTTTTCCGCCAAAGCGCGGTATTCCTCCAGCACCGCGGGGTCCACTTGCTCGACCGCATTGGTGGAAGCGGACATAGGTGGGGAAGCCATGCCTCTAGGCGACTTCTCAGTCTCGGCCAGGTGGGCCTGGCGACCGGCTAGGTCCGCCTCGCTGTCCAAGATGGATTGCTCCAGGCGGTTGATGTCGGCGGCTACGCGCTGCCGGCCTTCGAGCAATGTGACCACGCCGGCTTTGTGTTTAAGCTCTTGCAACTGAGTTTCGGAGGCGTTGAGTTCACTTCGGAGTTGGTCAGTCTGCCGGGTTAGTAGGTCGAAGCTGCCTATCCCGCGATGGACTTCAAGATGCCGTTCCAGATAGCGTTCCACCACCTCGGCGAGGACTTTGCGCGCCATCTCAGGGTCAGGATGGCGGTAAGTAACGACGATCACACTGCTGCGCTTGGGCACGCCTACTTCGAGGTTCTTGATGATTTGGGCCGCTGCCGCGTTGCGGTTGGTTTCTCCCGGAACCTTCGGCGGCACGATCTTCGCGGGACCGATCACGTCCGCCACAGCAAGGCCGAGATCCCAACTGGTCAGAATTTCGATCTCCGAGTTGATGATGTTTTCGCCCCGCGCATCGGGCGTCTGAATCCGGCGATCCGCGCCCATCGCGTCCACCCCGCCGGAGTCCATGACGTAGCGGACGAGGAGCTTGGCCGTAGATTGGTAGTCTGGCTTGACCACGAGAAAAAGCGCAGCAGCGGCAGCCAGACCCAGTGCGGAGCAGGTCAGGATTTTCCATTTGTGGCGCAACAGGATGAAGATGATATCCTGAAGCTGCACGGTTGGTGAGCGGGAGGTACCTCTGGGGTCAGGCATGGGACTTAATGGGGCTAGGCCAGCCGCCTTGGGCGCGGCTGGGCCGGGTTAATCTAAGTGCGGATAAAGCAGCGCGCCCAAGACACGATTGGGCCACGCGGGGAGGTGACGGAAAAAGTGATTGTGCCAGCCGGACGCCCGGTCGGTGCCGGTCAGCCAACGGTGGCGGCGGAGATCGAAGCGGTAATAAGAGAGAGTTTCTTCCTCGGTGCCCCAGCCGAGCTTGAAGCGACGGAGGCCGGCATTGCTGAGCGAGGTTCGCCCGAAGTGCAGCGACTCAAAACCCTGGCGGGCAAACCAGGAAATCGCCTCCCACATGACCAGGTTATTGGCGCGCAAGTGTTGCTGGCGTTCGTCCGAAGCGCCGAACTTATAGATGGCTCGCTTGCCTAAGTGGAAAAAGACTGAGGCCGCCACCGCCCGACTATCTAAGCGGGCGATGGCCACAAACCCTTGCCCTTTGGCCATGATTTCCTCACGGATGTTGCAGAAGAATGAGAAGGGCTGTGGCGGCACGCCATGCTTGCGCCGGGTTTGGACATGCAGGGCGTAGAAGTCATGCACTACATCCAAGGTTTGGCTTAACTCTACCCGGAGGCCGGACTGCTGCGCCTTGCGGGTGGCGCGGCGGACGGACGACTCGCAGTCCTGGAGCAGCACCTCAGGGCTACGGCCCGCGAAGCGCAGACGATGCCCAAAGAAGTTCAGCGAAGGGGTTGCTCCAGGTTCCGGCGGCGAGCCGCCACGAAACTCGACAAAGCGCCAGCCACGCTTGCGGGCTAAGTCGAGCAATGGCGACGCAGGGGCAAGGAGGTAGGAGGAAGTAGGAGGGATAAGCACCCCGCCTCCGAGCGGTGAACATTGATCTGTGAAAGGCAAACCAACACCACGGCAGCCTGTTAGAAAGCTGCGGACTTCCATCAGCGGAACCAGAACCTGCGACTTAGTCCGAAGATTCTGCTCGCCTGCCCCGCCTTCGCCCGGAGCAAAGTCAGCCGACTTTGGTGCCGCCTCGCTTACGGCACCATCAAGCAGGGCGTAGCAGGGGCGGTGTCCGTAGGTGCGGTGTAGAACCCGCGCCCAGGCTTGGCCATGAAAGAAGGTGTAGTCTGACCAAGCCTGAACTATCTCATCCCAGGACGGAGTGGTAAGTGGATTAAGTAACTGAACCGTCGGTGCCGGTTCGCTACCACAATCCCGCCCAGCCTCTTTCAACCCGTGCGAAACAACGCTCATTCTACCGAATCTCAAATCTGAAATCTGAAATCTACGGAGCCTCTTCCCAAACGCCGGAGCCGGTAGGGCGACGCTCCTGCAGAAGCTGCTCCGCGAACCTCTGCGGGCTTCGCGTCTCTGCGTTCAACCCGAATTCCGAAGTGGAATGGCTCCGAGTAGTGGGACCGGCTTCCAGCCGGTCAGTTGCAGTTCGCCGACGGAAAAAAACCTGCTGCGTGGCTGAACGCGCAACCTGACAGGCAGGCTGCCTGTCCCACTACGGTCAAACCAGTTCACCGCCCAGCCGGCGTTGCTGCGAGCACCTCGACCAATGCCTGGGTCACCGCTGAGACTTGGGCCGGAGTTAGTTCCGGGAACATCGGCAGGGAGAGGAATGTATCCGCGCAAGCTTCGGCCACCGGAAACGCTCCGCGCACCAGACCCAAGCCGCTATAGGCTTCTTGCAGATGCACCGGCACCGGATAGTGGATGCCGCAGGAGACGCCTTTCGCCGCCATCGCCGCCAGCACTTGGTCCCGGTTGGCGACCCGCACCGCGTAGATGTGATAGACGTGTTTGGCGTAGGTCGCTTCGACTGGCAGCGTCACCGCTTTCACCGCCTGCAACTCGCGACCGTACTGCTGCGCCAAGGCGCGGCGGGCGGCGTTGCTGCGGTCCAAGTGCTTGAGCTTCACCTTGAGGACCGCGCCTTGGATGCCGTCCATCCGACCGTTCCAACCGATGTAGCGATGGAAGTATTTCTTAGCCTGCCCGTGGTCCCGGAACATCTGAATCTTCTCTTTCAGGTCGTCCCGATTGGTAACGACAGCGCCGGCTTCGCCAAAGGCACCAAGATTTTTCCCCGGATAGAAGCTGAAGCAGCCCGCGTCACCAAGAGTGCCCGCCTTGCGGCCCTTATACTCTGCGCCGTGGGCCTGGCAGGCATCCTCAACCACATAGAGTCCGTGCGCCTTCGCGATGGCTAAGATCGGGTCCATGTCCGCCGATTGGCCGAAGAGATGCACCGGAATGATCGCCTTGGTCCGGGGCGTGATGGCACGTTCTACCAGCGCCGGGTCCATGTTATAGGTGCGCTCGTCAATGTCCACAAACACCGGCGTGGCGCCGGAGTAAGTGATGGCTTCCGCCGTCGCCATAAACGTGCTGGGCACGGTGATAACTTCATCGCCGCGGCCAATCCCGAGTCCGAGAAGAGCCATCCACAGCGCATCGGTGCCATTGCCGACGCCGATGCAGGCGCGTGCCCCGCAGTAGGCGGCGAACGACTCTTCAAACCGAGTCACAAACGGCCCGCCGGCAAAGGCATTGGCATCCACCACCTCCTGGATGGCGGCATTAAGTTCGTCGCGGAGCGGGGCGTGATGAGCTTTCAGGTCAAGGAAGGGTATTTGCATAAAGGGTAACGAGGTTAGTCGGTTTAACGGAGGAGTTAGTGCTGGACTTGAGACAGTCGGATAACCAGTAGGCCAAAGGGACAATCATGACTTTCGCCGAGCAGGACTGTCTTTGGAAAATACTCCGCGACCGCCGGCCAGCTTGTCAACCGCAGCTTTGCGGCCCACCGTCTTCTGGGGAGCGGGGCGGCTCGCCGGTTTCTCAGAAGTGTAACGCAGGACACGCGCCGGGTTCCCGGCTACTACCGCATGAGCGGGGACGTTCCGTGTCACTACACTCCCGGCCCCGATGATGGCGTGTTGGCCGATGGTGATCCCACATAGGATGGTCGCCCCCGAACCGATCGCCGCGCCGCGCCGGACCCACGTCTTCACACACACCCAATCGGCGTCGGTTTGGAGACTACCTTCGGCGGTGACGGCGCGCGGATAGAGATCGTTGACAAAGGTAACTCCATGCCCCACAAATACCTCGTCCTCGATGGTCACGCCTTCGCAGATGAAAGTGTGGCTGGAAATCTTGCAGCGCCGGCCAATCTTAGCATGTTTCTGGATCTCGACGAAAGTGCCAATCTTGGTGTCATCGCCAATGGCGCAACCGTATAGGTTCACGAAGCCGTAGAGGCGGACGCCCTTGCCCAGTTTGACATCGGGGGCGATGGACTGGGGCGCGTCGGGAAGGGTGTTCATGGGGGACGGACAGAGGTTCTGGTTAGCCATCGGGCTTACTGCGACCAATGGCAGTGGCTCACGCCGGCGGCGCGAGACTTACCGCCGCACCTTGCTCCCGCAACGACTGCGAGGCGGCCTCCAGGATGCGGACTAATTGCAGACCCTGACGCCCATCGCTCAACGGAGCTTGGCCTTTGCGGATACAGTCCAGGAAGTGCTGGCACATGACCTTGAGCGGTTCCTCCTGTTTGATGAAGGGCGTGTAGATGTCGCCGTAGTGGTAGGCATAGTGGAACTCGGCAAACGTGTCGTAATGCGGGGGGCACTCGACCCGCATGTCGAAAATCTTCAACTTCTCCTGGGTTTGAAGATCGTCGTAAACGATCATCCGGCGCGCGCCGACGATGGTGATCTCGCGCACCTTCCGTGGGTCCAGCCAACTACTTTGCACAATGGCAAACCGGCCGCGCGGGAAACTCAGACACAGACTCGTGACGTCTTCCACGCCGGGCGTGACGTTGGCAATGCCCTGGCAGTTCACCGCCAGCGGAGGCTCGCCCATAAGATGGAGAATGATGGAGATATCGTGTGGTGCCAGATCCCAGGTGACATTGATGTCCTTTTGGAACAAACCTAGGTTGAGTCGGCGGCAATTCAAGTAGCGCACCGGCCCTATGTCTCCGGCATCTATGATCTCTTTGATGCGCCGGACTGGCGCTGAGTAAAGGAAGGTGTGCCCGACCATGAGGACTAAGCCCCGGCTGCGCGCCAACTCAATGAGTTCCTCGCACTCGGCGGAGGAACGGGCCATCGGCTTCTCGATGAAGGTGTGCTTGCCCGCCAGGAGACTGGCTTTGGCCATTTCGTAATGCCGGCCCACCGGAGTGGCGATGGCGACCGCGTCCAAGCCGCCCTCCGCCAGCATGGCGGGGAAGTCCACAGTGTCCTGAACTTCCGGGTAAACAGTTTTCAAATGCGCCAGGCGCCCCGGCTGCACATCACACATCATCCGCATCTCGCAGTCAGGCAAGCTGCGCAGGTTGCGGATTAAGTTGGGACCCCAGTAACCACAGCCCACCACTCCGACTCGTACAGGTGTATTCATTTTAGATTTCCTTTAATTCTTGCTCTCGACTCGTTTCGGTCACCACACCCCGCGTCGCCCGAAGCCCAGTGGCGCGGGGCATTCTCTCAAACAAAGCTGCCGCCCTTGGCCGCGGAAACGGCCACGCTTCCCAACTTGATCGGTCGTGACATCTGATCTGCTACGTCCGGTTGCCAGGCTCATCCATCCTCACGGTCTGGCGTTCGCAAAGCCCGGCCACCACTGTCGGCGTGGGCCAGTTCCACCAGCGCATCCTCTCGCTGCCGGAGAAATGCTCGTGGCCAAGGGCACCGCCTGACTGGGTTTGTACCCCAAACGCCCCGCCGACAGCAAGCTCCGACTTATCTTTCCGCTCCAGAGAGCGCGCTCTGGACGTTGGCGGCGATCCGGGCGGCGGTGTGGCGGAGGGTCATCTGGAAGGGTTCCAGGGGCAAATGTTGGCGGGCCTCGTTGAAGGAGGAGGTGGCCGCCTGGCCCCAGGTTACTTTGCGGCCACTCACCCCGCTTGAGACGGACATCGTATTTCAGGCTTGAAGCCCCGGGCAGATGGGGGCTTAATCGGGTCGCGCCGGGGATGCGGTGCCCGGTGGTGAGGGCGGAGATTCAGGCTGAAGTCAGTTTATGTCTGAGGTAACAAAGATTCTCGCGGCAATAGAGCAGGGCCAGAGCCAGGCGACGGCGGAGTTACTGCCGCTGGTCTATGCGGAGTTGCGCCGTCTGGCGGCGTGGCGCCTGGCCCAAGAGCGGCCGGGGCAGACCTTGCAGGCAACGGCCCTGGTGCATGAAGCGTATCTGCGGCTGGTCGGGAACGAAGATCTCCGGTGGCAGGGACGGCGACATTTCTTCGTGGCGGCGGCGGAGGCCATGCGGCGCATCCTGATTGATAACGCCCGACGGAAACAAGCCGTCCGCCACGGTGGCGGACTCCGACGCACGGACCTGGAACCAGATCACCTGCCGATCGCCGGCGGGGCACCGGACGAGGAGTTGCTGGCGGTTCACGAAGCGCTGGATGCGCTGGCGGCACACGACGCCCGCAAAGCCGAACTGGTGAAGCTGCGGTACTTCGCCGGCTTGACGCTCGAAGAGACGGCGGCGGCGCTGGACCTTTCCGAGCGCACGGCCAAGCGCGACTGGGCCTACGCCCGCGCCTGGCTCTACCGCGAGATCACCCGCCGCCGGGACCATCCCGATTCAGGAGGCGCAAATTAAACCCGAATTCCGAAGCGCGAATGGCGAATGAATGACGAATGACGAAAGAATGACGAAGTTCGAAGCCCGAAACCTGCCTGTCTGCGTGCCCCGCATAGGCAGGCTGAGCTATTGGTTGGACCGGGCGCGAGACTTGGCACAGAACCTAACCGCCGTAGGCGACGATTCGTCATTCGTCATTCGTCATTTCGGTTAAATGGCCCCTTTTTTTCAAAAATTCCGCATTAACAAATGAAGGCCAATGACAGCCTTGGAGAACTAACTATGAGCACTTGGAAGCAATACATTGGAAGTGAGAAGAGTGGTCGGGCGCTGGTCAGCGCGCTGGCAGCGTTGGGCCTTGCCCTTGGCACCGCCGCCGCCGCCCCGCCGCGGCCCACCGATCCGGACGAGAAGGGTGCCACTCGGCTGATGGACCGACCAGCGCCGGAGCGCCTGCCCTCCGAGACGAACAGCCCGGTGCTCGCGCCGCTGGCCGCGGCGTGGCAGCGCCTCTCGCCTGAATTGCTGCGCTATCCCACCGTCCGCAGCAACCATACGGTCAACCTCGCCGTTCATGTCATCCGCCCAGCTCCGGGCAAGCCGGTGCTGGTGTTCATCCACGGCGTCTTATCCGATTACCTGACTTGGGAATACGTCGCCGCCACCTTGGCCGCTGACTATGAACTCTGGCTCGTGGACCTGCCCGGCTGCGGCGACAGTGACATCCCCAAGCCGTCCACCCTCGAACCTGACGGCTACAGTCCCACGGCAATGGGCGAGCGGGTCTGGCAGGCGCTGCAACAGTGCTTCGCCGTCGAAGCCGGGGCCGCGCCGCGCCCGGTCACTTTGGTAGCCCATTCCTTGGGCGGCACCGTGGCTATCCGCATGTTGGGCACCCCTGACTTACAGGTGCGCTACGCCGCCGAACTGCGGCGCATTGACCGCGCGGTGCTGTTCGCGCCGGCCGATCTGGCCATCAACGCCGTGCCGCCCAGCTTCCTGACACTGCTAGGGCTGAAGGGTTGGATGTTGAGTGTGGGTAACGGCCTCGGCGTGCTCGACGGCAAGGTCCGTGAGTTGACTAAGGCGAGCTATCAAGTTACCGAGTGTGCCACGATCGAACGGCAGCGACACTTCGCCCATATTCTGAAGGATGGGCGTCACCGCGCCGCCGCCCAGGCCATGCTGCGGCAGTTCACGCCTTTCGATCCCAAGACGCTGCGGCCAGTCTGGCCGGGCATTGAGCCACTCGTCGCGGAATACAAAAACATCCGCGTCCCGGTGCTGATCGTGCATGGTGCCCGGGACGAAACCCTAGCGTCCGCCATGGGCCATCAGATCAAGGACCAAATCCCCGGCGCGGTGCTGGTGAAGCTTCCCCGGCGAGGCCATAGCCTGGCGACCGAAGATCCGCAACGGTGCGCGAATTTGATCCAGCGCTTCCAGCAGGGGCAAACGCCGGGCGAACTGGCGGCAGGGCTTGAGGGCGGGGAAGTTTTTCCGTCCGCTGTGATCGTCGCACCCGACCAAAAAGCCGCGCCGCCAGCGCCACCACGTTAGAAACCTCGCGCCGCCACCACACTTATGCCACTCAATCCGGTCACCGTCGAACAAGTCACCGCCCTCACGAACATCCCGCTCGGCCTCATCGCCATGTTCGCCACGATTCGTCTCTGGAACTGGCGGCCGCTGCAACCGCTCAAGGCTACGATCTGGGCCGGCATGTTCGGGTGCCTCATGGTCGCCAGCGACCTGGCTATCTTCGTGCATGGGTTTGAACTGGAACCAGAGACTTCAAAACTCATCTGGCACGTCATCAAGGCTGCGCTCGCCCTCACGGTGGCCTGCTTTGTTGCCGGGGCGGTGTTCGATCGCTGGGGGGCGGACACCACCTGGCGAGTTGCGCCGGGCTTGCTGGCGCTCAGCGCCGGCTTCTTCAGCTACGCCACCTTCGTGTCCAAGACCTTCCTGCCCTTCATCGTTTACGAAAGTGTGGCCATGCTGTTCTGCCTCGCGGTCTATCTGACGCTGGTGCCGTGGGAGAGAGTGGGTGCATCCGCCATGAGTGGACCGGCCCAATGTTCTCCCACGGGGCGAGCCGGCCAACGCCGTCTGCCGGGCGCGGGTTGGATGGTCGCGGGCGTGGGGATCACGATCCTCGCGGCGGTGCTGCAGGCGACGCCCGTATCGTTCCGGCTCGGCGTGACCTTTGACCACAACGGCGTCTTCCATTTGGTGCAACTGCCCGGGCTGATCTGCTTGCTAACCGGCGTACAATTTGGCCTTGGAGTTTTCTCTCCGGGACTCGCCAGGGGATAACGAAATCATTACACTTCAGCAAATCGCCGCTGGCGACGCCCGAGAACAACTATGAAACATCTCTCTCTGACCACTTGTGCCGTCATCGTCCTTGCGCAGGCCGCTGCGCTCCCCGCCGACACCCGTGAAGGCAGCGGCATCAAGCTCGTCACCAAGGAAGTCCTGTTGGGCAAGCTCCCGCTGATGGCCAGCCTGGCGGAGGAGACCAGGGCGACCAGTCTCGATGGTCAGCACCTGGCCTTTTCAGTCAGGCACGGATTGAAGTGGACGATCTGGGTGGACGGAACCGAGACGACGCCCTACAAGGATGCCCGATTGCCCGTGTTCAGCCCCAACGGCAAGCGGTTGGCGTTTGTGGCAAACCGCGACGAACGACTGTTCATGGTCGTGGACGGACGGGAAATACCCGCTGAGGATGACGCCACCAAGGCTGTCTTCAGTCCTAACAGCCAGCGCCTTGCCTACGGTTCGCGACTCGGAACCAACTGGTTCATGGCTCTGGATGGCCGGCAGGGGCCAGCCTACGATAAACTCCTGGAGCTAACGATCTTCAGCCCGGATTCAAAACGCTTTGCTCACGGTGCCGTCCGAGACGGCAAGTGGGTGGTGGTGGTGGATGGGCAGGAGGGCAAAGCCTACGAGGGAGTGGGCGGGCGCAGCCTGGGTTTCTTCAGTCCGGACAGCCAGCGTTACGCCTATTCCGGGAGACGGGCCAACCGCTACGTCATGATCGTGGATGGAAAGGAAAGCCGCGAATACGATCTCATCGACAGCGCCACCTACGAATTCAGTCCGGACAGCCGCCACTTTAGCTACAACGGCCAGCGTGACGGCAAGTCGTACGTCGTAATTGATGGAGACGAGCGGGAGGTTCCAGCTAGCAAGAGTTGCATCATGCCCCGGTTCAGCCCCGACGGCCGGCACTTGGCGTTTGCCGTCCAACGCGGCACCACCTGGCACATGCTGGCCGATGGGAAACTGGGCAAAGCGTACGACGGAATCAGCTCCGACCCAGTTTTCAGCCGGTACAGTCGCCGCATGGCTTACTGTGCCGTGCGGGGCCAGCGTTCAATTGTGGTGGCCGACGGTCAGGAGGGAGCCCAATACGATGGATTGTCAATGGGCCCGATTGAATTCAGCCCGGACAGCAAACGCCTGGCTTATGTGGCCCTTCGGGGAAACGGCTGGCACATGGTCGTGGATGGGGTGGAAAGCCGGGAATACGAATCCGTCGTTGGCGGTGACCCCAACCCGCCGGCGGCCGGCAAGGAGGAGACCAATTTGAAACAGCAGCCATCACCTTCGGAATACCTGTCCAGTTACTTCAGTCCCGACAGCCGGCATATGGCGTATTGCGCTCGGCGCGATCAAAAGACTTACCTGGTGGTGGATGGGGTCGAAACCAAAGGCTACGAGCGGATTCTGAGCCGGCGCGTATTTGCCAACGACCGGACGGTGCGGTTTATCGCGACCCGGCTGGACGAGAAGCTTGAAGAGGAAATCGTCCGCGTCGAGGTGGAAATCCAAACCGATGGCAGATCAACCACAGCAAAGTGAAACAGCGTCGTGCCCGTGTGAACCAGGAACGAGTCAGCGAAATCTTCGCCCAGGCGTTGGAGAAACCATCGCCGGAGGAGCGCAGGTCGTTCTTGATGCAGGCTTGTGCGAGCGAGCCGGAACTGCGGCAAAAAGTCCAGTCGCTTGTGGCCGCGGATGACAAGGCGAACGGCTTCATGAGCGCTCAGGCTGTGCCGGTTGCTCCGCACAGCCTGCTGGTGGAGAAGTGCGGCGACCGTATCGGGCGCTATAAGTTGCTCGGGCAAATCGGCGAGGGCGGCTTCGGCGTCGTGTGGATGGCTGAGCAGGAGGAACCGGTTCGCCGCCGCGTGGCGCTCAAGATTATCAAGCTGGGCATGGACACCAAGGAGGTGTTGGCGCGGTTCGAGGCCGAGCGGCAGGCGCTGGCGATGATGGAACACCCGAACATCGCCAGCGTCTTCGACGGCGGTGCCACCGACACGGGCCGGCCCTATTTCGTGATGGGACTGGTGAGGCGAGGTGCGCCGAGCGTGTTTCCCTGTTTCACCAGCAGCAGTTCCAGCCGCAGTATTCGGTGCTGTTTCGAATTGGCCAATTTGATCCGGGTGGCGCGAATTGATCGGTCGCAAAAGCCATGAACAGGATTATGAACGCAATATCGCTGGCGCAAACGACAGAAAGAAGAACCCGTGTGCGGCGCAAGTCTCGCCGTCTTGCGATTATTCATTTGACTGCCAGAGGCTGCCTTTGGGCGCTGTGGCTAACCCTCCTTGCCGGCCCGCTCGATGCCCAGGAGACGTTCCAATCCTGGCTTCAGAAAGCGAATCTTGCCAAAACCAGGGGCGACTTTGCGGCTATGGAGAAAGCTCTCACCCATGCGCACGCCCTGGGTCCTGGCGACGAATACACGTGGCGCTCGCTCGCGTGGGCGGAGGCCCGGCAGGGCAAGTGGCAGCCTTCCCTCGAGCACGCGAGGGAAAACCTCCGGCGCCACGGTGAATGCGGCTGGCCCTTACAGCAGCTCTTCGATTCGGCAATGGTGGCGGGCGACATGGATCTGGCTCGCGCTACCCTCAAACAGGCAGATCATCTGGCGCCACCGCTGCGACAGGATGTGGACTTCACTGAATACTGGCGGCAGTTGGAGGGCGTCACCGCGCCGCGCAGGTACCGGCTCACCTATGTCGTGGACGACAAGTCCACCACCGCTCCCCTGCGTTACCTCCTGCCCGCCCTCCGAGCCTCGCGCCAGACCTTCGCCGTGACCGTCATCGATGCGAAGACATGGCGGGTATTCACGGAGGGCCGGGATTCTCTGCTCGAGGTGACGCCCCGGCCTGACAAGCCATTCCGAATCATCGGGACGGTGACGCTGCAACCCATCTGCATTGGGCCCAAGCGTCTGGCCCAGGTTCCGCCAGGTCCTGCGCCCAGTTCGCTCCAAACCCTGCTCGGGCCTTTTCACAATGGCCCCCGGCTTGACCCGTCGCAACCGGATTGCCTGGCGGTGGCCCGGCCGCTTCGGGGCCGCACCAGCGCCGAGACGGTCCAGAACATCTTGAATTGGCTGAAGGTGAATATGATCCGTGAACCACCTTATGGACCTGACACGCTCAGCGCGATTCTGACCAACCGCCATGGCTTGTGCCACCACCATGTGCAGATCATGACGAGCCTGTGCCGGGCGGCTGGCGTGCCAGCGGTGATCGCCCACGGCAACGTGCTGCCCGAAGCCAAGGGCGAGATCGCGCTGGGGCACGGCTGGGTGGAGGTGTACTTGAATGGCCTCGGCTGGGTGCCCGTGGAGCCGATGAACCCGGATTCACTGCGCTGCTTTGGAGGCGCAAACTACATGCTGATGCATACCGCGGGACACACTCCTGTGGAGAATCACTTCACGCCTCGCTATGTGTCCTTGCAAGGCCGTGTGTGCCAGGTTGAAAGGCTGCCATGAAAAGACCACTCCTCCTCATCACCTGCACCCTGTTCGCTGCGTCGTTCTTCGGCAACGCCGCACCCACTCCGGGCTGTGCGGACCTCACCCCGCCGGGTTCCTGGTCCAGTTACCTGTCCGACGGCGGAGATCGATACTTCGAGTTGGGCGACGGAGTGACCTACGCGATTTCGGGTTTTGGCTTCAGCCCAGCGTGGGCGGATGGCACCGGCCAGTGGGATTGGATCCTGCAATATCGTGGTGCCCAACTCTCTCTCGCCAATGTCCCGGGCACTTCTTGGTATTCGTCGAGCGATACCAATCTCAGCTTTGAAATCAACCTCCCCTCCCTCCTGGTTAAGTTGCGAAACCCCGGAGGTCCGTCCTCCAACCCCTACTCTGGCCATCTTGAGATGGAAGTGGCCGGACACGCGGGTCGCTTTATCCTCCTGGCGACGTTTGCCGGGACTCCCAGCGTCACCTACGTGCCAGAAACTCCGGAGTCCTGGGGATATACCTTGGTCACGGCATCTCTGACCTCGGCCCGCATTTGCATCAGCGCTGCCGAAGCGCCGGGCACAACTCCACTCACGATTCGAGGATTGTTTGGTGGAGTTCCGGGGGTGGAACTGTCCTGGAATTCTCATACCAACCGCCTCTACCAATTCCAGTCGTGCGCCGATCTGTCTGCAAGCGATTGGACCGACTTGGGCAGCCCAATCCGCGGAACTGGGACCCGCCAGAGCGCCTGTGAACCGATCTCGACCGGCACCGCAAGTCGGTTCTACCGACTGCTGGAATTCCCGTAGGCAGAGGACGTATCAGCCGGAAAGAAACCCCAGATTCGCCACCATACCCGCCGAACCGCAACACCTTCTGGATGAGATCTTCAGCGCGGCGTCCGAGTTACCCGCCGCGGAACGAGCGGCCTACCTGGACCGGATTTGCGGCAGCGATGACGGGCTGCGCCGCCAAGTGGATTCACTGCTCGCTGCGCATGATCAGGCGGGCGACTTCATGGCCGTCCAAGCGGCGAGTGTCCCACGGCCGCCGACGGAAAAAGCCGGCGATCGCATCGGACGCTACAAACTGCTGGAGCAAATCGGCGAAGGCGGCTTCGGCGTGGTGTGGATGGCGGAGCAGGAGGAACCGGTGCGCCGCCGCGTGGCGCTCAAGATCATCAAGCTGGGCATGGACACCAAGGAGGTGCTGGCGCGGTTTGAGGCGGAACGGCAGGCGCTGGCGATGATGGATCATAGGTCTAAACCGGTCGCGCCTCCGGTCCACTCGACCAGTCGGAGACGCCAACACCTTCGGCGAACTGCTGCAGCGCTACCAGTCGCCACTTCGCGCCTTCCTCTGCCAGCTAACGCGCCGCGCCGCGGCGCTGGCGGACGACCTGGCGGAGGAGACGTTCCTGTGCGCCTGGCGGAAGCTGCTTATCAGTTCAGTGGTTTTAGTGGCTTGCGCACCAGTTTCCAGAGTGGTATGCTTTGCACGTTATCAGTAATTGGCGGTCGGCGGGCAGCACGTCGCCGCGGCAGAAGATCTTTCCGATGGGCCGAAGTTCGTGGGTTATCGTTTGTCGACGGTTCAAGTCCGTTCGCCGGCTCCAAAGGCCGGCGTAGCTCAGTGGTAGAGCAACCTCCGCAAGGAGTACTAATTCCACGGCAGTCCCTTGCCCATCGGTTTGCTTGTTCAGAGCGCGGCTGGGTTGCGCCAAGCGCACCCGGCCGCCACAGTTTCAGAAACAAACCGTGCCGCGAGTTGGCGGCACGCATCACCTGAAAGGAGGCCACCATGGCCATCAACTACGCTGGTCAATTCAACCGCCGCATCACCCCGCAATCGCAGCCGATC
>CAINDV010000925.1 GCA_903847485.1 uncultured Verrucomicrobiota bacterium | reverse complement strand
CGTGGGCTTCAGCCCACGGGACCATGTGCCGGGTAGTTTTGCGTCGCGGAGCGACGGGTGGAATCAAGGCGGGTTCCGGATCAAGCGTCCGCTCCGCGACGCAAACTACCCATCTTCATCCGTGGGCTGAAGCCCACGGCTACCGTCAATGCCTCGCTCCGCGAGGCAGGCAATCCGCCCTGCAAGCAACTGAGATGTTCCCTGTCTTTCGTTCGTAAGCTTTGTGCGCTTGTCGCGAGGCGGGGTTTGGGTTAAACCAAGGCCATGCGCAGGTTGAAATTCTCTCGCGATGGGATGCTGGCGTTGCTGGCGGGCGTGCTGCTGGCCACGAAGGGCTGGGGCGCGGAGGCGGCGGCACCTATCCTCCAGATCGAGTCCGGCGGGCACACGGCGAACTGCAAATGGGTGGGCTTCACGCCGGATGGACGACAACTGGTCAGCGCCGGCCATGACAAGGTCGTCCGCGTGTGGGACTTGGGTGGCGTCATCGAGGCGTTTCAACGGGCCGACGCTCGGCCCACCAATGCGGCGCTGCCGAAGATTCCGCTGGTGCGGTCGCTTCGCTTGCAAATCGGGCCGGGCGATGAAGGGAAGATTTACGCCGGGGCCATCTCGCCCAAGCCCCTGCCCAGCGGCGGGTGGCTGCTGGCAGTCGGGGGATACGGAACTCTAGACAACGAAGAGCATGGGGGCGACATCCGCCTGCTCGACCTCGCCTCCGGCCACGTGCTGGGGTTGCTGCGTGGGCACTCCGACGTGGTACAATCCTTGGCCTTCTCGCCCGACGGAAAGTTGCTGGCGTCGGGAAGCGGCGACGAGGCAGTGCGCGTGTGGGATTTGGGTGCCGGAGCCGGCGACTGGTCCAAGGCGGAGGACGGCACGCTCAAGGTTCCCTGCCAGGTTTTGGAGGGACACACGGACAGCGTCTATGGGCTAACTTTTGTGCCGGGGTCCGACGGCCAGGCAACACTGGCGTCCGGCAGCCTTGACAAGACCATCCGGCTTTGGCGACGCGACCGGAGCGGGCGCTGGGGCAGCCAGGCCCCGTTGACCGGGCACACCGCTGTGGTCGTGCGCGTCGCTGCCTCGCCTGATGGGCGCACGCTAGCCTCGGCTTCATTCGACCGCAGCGTGCGGCTCTGGGATGCGCGCAACGGCAAGTTCCTCCGGGTGCTGGGCGAGATTGGTGTTTCCGTCGACATGATCGCCTTTATGCCGGACGGTCAAGCCCTGGTGGCGGCGGCTGACAACCGTGTTTACGATGGATCTCGCGTCTTGCGCGTGCCGCAGGGCGGCGTGATCGCCCGCTTCAACGAGCATGACAACACGGTTTTCTCCGTCGCTGTGGCGAAGGTCGCGCCAGCGTCGAGCGATGCGGGGCGCAACTCGCGCGGCGGCGGCACGCTGGTCGCCTCCGCTGGCGGGGACAACAACGACATCTTCCTCTGGGACGCCGCCACGGGCCGCACGCTGGGTCACATCGTCGGGGCGGGCCACGCCGTTTGGGCTGTGGCTCTCTCGCCAGATGCCCGGTGGTTGGCATGGGGGAACGTGAACGAAGGCGGAGCTTTCACGTTCACCAACCGGTTGCGGCACGTCTTTGACCTTTCCGACATGCAGCCGGGCCGGCAGGCGGTGACAAACGGCGATTGGCAGCGGGCCTTGCTCACGCAGGCGGGTTGGTCGGCGGAACGACCGGAGGCCGCGCAGAACACCCTCATCATCCGCCGCGATGGCCGCGAAGCCTCCAAGGTCGTGCGAAGTTTTTCCTACGACAACATCAACTGCTACAGCTTCGTGCCGAATGGCGGCCTGATCGTCGCTTCAAGCTTCCGCCTCACCCTGAACGACCCGGCCACCGGCAAGGAACTTCGCGAGTTCGTCGGCCACACAAGCGAAATCTTGACCGTGGCCGTCAGCCCCGACGGGCGGCTGCTGGTTTCCGGTTCGAGCGACCAGACCTTTCGGCTATGGAACATCGCCACGGGCGAGCTGCTGCTGAGCGTGTTCGTCAGTTATGGCCCGGATGGGAGCGTAGGCGAGTGGGTGGCCTGGACGCCTGCCGGCTACTACAAATCCAGCCCCGGCGGTGACAAGCTCATCGGCTGGCACCTGAATCGCGGCCCGGACAAGGCGGCGGACTTCGTCGTCGCCTGGCAGATGCGCAAGCTTTTCGAGAAGCCGGAAGTCGTGGAACACGTCCTCAGCGAGTTGAACGTGAGCAACGCCGTGTCAAAGTACCTTGCGCAGTCCGCTCAAGCGGCGGAGAAGCCGCTGGACATTCAGAAGACGCCCGAGCGTTTTCTGCCACCCACGGTGACGATCTACGAGCCGAAGAACAACACGCGCTCTGAGGCCGATAAAGTTGCCGTAATAGCCAGGGCTTTCCAAAACGGTAGCAGCCGGATCACGCGGGTGGATGTGTATGTGGACGGCCGTCAGCCCGGCGGGTTGGCTGCCCCCAAGCTGCCCCCAGCCGACGGCGCCGGGCAATCGCAGTTGATTGAAGTGGAGGTGCCGTTGAAGCCAGGCACGAACCTGATCGAGGTCCAAGCGACTGCCGGGGACGTGAGCAGCCTTCCGGCACGGGTGGAGGTGGTGCGCGAAGCGCCGTTGAAGCGGCCCGCGTGCTTCTTCCTGGGGGTAGGCGTGAATAAGACTGAGGGCGGCCTGAAGCTGGGATTTGCGGCGGCGGACGTGGAGGCCATCGCGGCAGCGTTGAAGCGGCAGGAAGGAGTGTTCTTCGACCGGGTGGAATGTCGGTTGGTGTTGAACACGAACGCCACGTTGGCCGGAATCCAGCGCGGGATGGAATGGCTGAAGAGCGTGGCGAAACAAGGAAGTGTCGCCGTCATCCTGGTGTCGAGCCACGGCTGGCCTGAAGCGGAAAACGATTTGTACCTATGTCCGTTTGACTTTGATCCTGACGTGCCTGGAGCATTCGGCTGGGCGCATTTCGATTTGGCTCGGCGTGCGAGCCAGGTGGACAGCCAGGTCTTGTTGCTCTTGGACGCCTGCCACAGTGGACGAGTCCTCCGGGAAACGTCGCAAATGATCCAAGAGTTCAGGATTGGAGGCTCGCGCTTGGCGGTGGTCGCATCGTCCCTGGACTCGGAAGACTCCTTCGAGGTTGAAGGTTTGGGACATGGGGCTTTTACCTTGGCGGTGATCGAGGCGCTCACCGGGCAGCGGCAAACCGAAGGCAAGGATCCGGTGTTGGCGGACGCCAACGGGAACGGGGAACTGGACGTGTCCGAACTGGGCACCTACCTCATGCGCCGCGTGCCTGAGCTTTCGGGCACCAATCAACATCCGATTTACTACCTCGGCTCGTCGCCATTTGGCGTGGCGAAAGTGAGTAAGTGGAAGCGCTCCGCGCCGCAGTTGGCGGGGCTTTCACCAAAAGGGCCATCAGATGTGTCCTTTAGCATTCCTTTGGCAGACCTCGCTTCAACTTTCCGAGAGTCGCCGGCCCGCATCAAAGAACTCGCCCTGTACGGGCAGACTCTCACCAATCACTTTGGGGGCAAGGGAACCGTCGTGCCCGCCAAAGCCGGTAAGTTGGAGTTTGAGGTGACTGGACTGCGTGGGGTGATCACAGGGGAACGGGATCGCTGGGAGCAAATAACTGTGAGCTTCACAGCGGTGCTCACGGACCGGGAAGTCGCCATTCAATCCATAGCCTGGGGGAAACACGTCGTGGCTGCGTTCAGAAACCAGCCGCCGGAACCGAGAGCCTTCAGCAAAGATCTCGGAGTTGATTTTCCGGATAGGCTGCGGCGGGAGCATGATCTGATGCTACGCGAGCTTGAAGATCGCTTGAGAGGCAACCCGACACAGAATCCGGACCGCACGGAAGCGCCATGATCGAACTGAGTTTTCTGGTCGCACAAGGGCTGGCGGTAGCGGCGTTACTGCTGTTGCGGCGCGGTTTGGAAAATAGCGATCTGGGCATTTGCTTGGCGGTGTTGGTTCCATCGCTGGTGGTGCAAGCGGCCATCCTGCTGCCACGGGTGACTGGCCCGCAAGCTTCGACGGGGGAGTGCCGGCGACGGGTGGCCTTAGCTTGGGTGCTGGCGGTGGTGTTCGCCGGGCTAGCTTGGTGGTTGACTTACCAGTTCGCCCGGAAGGATCTGCTAACATCTGTGTGGTCGTTGGCGTTGACACTTGGGACATTGGAAGCGCTGTACGGGGTTTACGCAGTCTGGTTTCTGCAAAGCCGCGTCATCGCGAGCCAACGGCAAGTTACCGCGCTGCGGGAGCGGTTGGCGCAACAGCGGGAGTTTGACGTGTTCCTGTGCCACAACAGCCGCGACAAGGCGGATGTCAAGGCCGTCGCCCTGGAACTCCTGAAGCGAGGGCTCAAGCCGTGGCTGGACGAGTGGGAACTGCGGCCTGGCACTCGTTGGCAACTGTCGCTGGAGGAACAAATCAAACAGGTAAAGTCGGCGGCGGTGTTCGTGGGAGCAGAAGGAATCGGCCCCTGGCAGTCGGAGGAAATCGGGGCGTTTCTCAGTGCCTGCGTCAGACGCGGCATCCCTGTGATCCCAGTGGTGCTACCGAACGCCGGCGCTACGCCAGACTGGCCGCCGTTCTTGGAGCAGCGGATGTGGGTGGATTTCCGGCAGGCGGACCCTGATCCGCTGGAGCAGTTGGTTTTCGGGATTGTAGGCCGGCTTCCCTGAACCGGCGGGGGCGGTTTAGAACACCAACAACCGACACTCAGGTCACTCCAGCCTGGCTTCAGTTTGATTTGGTGTATTTCGTGTATTTCGTGGTTGCTGCTGAATAGTTACGGCTAAGACTCCCGCCGCGCGTCACCGCCGCTCCGTTCGTCACGTGGCGCCGGGTTACCCGGAGTAGGCTGCGCTTTCGCTCCCGCTGGTGGGCCGCCGCCGCCGCCGGACCGGGATGTTGTTGAGCCGGGACATCCGCTCAAGCGTGGGTCCCAAGGACGCAGACGGGCTCCCATGTTCCCGGGGAACCCCAAGGTGCCTCTGCCGTGCTCTCCGACCCCGGTCGGACCTCGGCGCCTCGCCTGGGCGGCGCTCCGGTGCGGCCCCCGACGTTCTGCCCACGAGGGTGCCCACCACCTCATTATACCATTTGCGCCTCGCAAGTGCATCATGCCAAGGCTGAATACGGTGCAATCACGAGGCGCAAATGGTATTATTTCGCGGCTCAAGCACACGGCTTAAGCACTGGCTGTTTACGCTTCGTGCCGCCCGCTCGGACGACGACGCAAAACTCGCTTCCGGCTGGGGGCCAGCCTTTGCCGGGTGGGATTGGTTACCCACTGAGTTCCGATGGAGAGTTTTGCGCCGTTCGGCTCGCCCCTCTCCCTGGGCTGCGCAT
>CAINDV010000924.1 GCA_903847485.1 uncultured Verrucomicrobiota bacterium | reverse complement strand
GTTGCGGATTTCAAATCTTAAGTCTCCGATTCCGGCCCCGGCCTCGTTACCTCGGCTCCTACAGCGGCGGACGGCGGGGGGCTGGCGGTTAGGCCTAAGCGCTGCTGGATAAGTGCCCGCAGGTCTTTCAGATGCATGGGCTTGGCGAGATACTCGTCCGCGCCGGCGGACAGACATAGCTCTTGATCGCCGGTCATGGCCAGCCCGGTCAGGGCAATGATGGGCGTGGTTCCCAGCGGGGCGGGGAGTTGCCGGAGGCGGCGGATTAGTTCCAGGCCGTCCATGCCGGGCATCTGGATGTCGGTCACGATTAGTGCCGGACTTTGCTCTTGGGCGAGGCGGAGGGCTTCCGCGCCGGAGGGGGCGGTGAGGATGCGGAACTCTCCGGCTAGAGTTAGGCGGGTGAAGCATAAGTCGAGGAGGGTGGCATCGTCATCCACCACGAGAATGAGCGGCGGGGGCGTGGCTCGGCTGGAGCCTCGCCCTACCGGTGGGGACGTGGCTATGGCTGAATCGGACAAGGCACCGGCTGCCGGCGCTCCGAGGGCCGGGGCCGGAGGAGTTGGCGGTGGCTCGGCGAGGTAGTGGCTTCCAGCCTGGGCGGCTCCCCTCACCCCGGCCCTCTCCCCATCCGATGGGGAGAGGGTGCCCGATAGGGCGGGTGAGGGGCTGCCGGTGCCACTAGGAGGGGCGGGTGGGGGACTCTCATGCTGGGGTAGAGTTACGGTGAAGCGGCTGCCTTGGCCCAGGGTGCTGGTGAGGGTCACGGTGCCGCCGAGCAGCGCGCAAAAGTGCCGCACCAGGGGCAGGCCCAGTCCGGTGCCGGCGTGTTGCCGGGAGAGGGCGCTGTCTATTTGGGTGAAGGACTCGAAGACGCGCGTTTGGTCCGCCAGGGCCAGGCCGATGCCAGTATCCCATACGGTGAGCCGGAGTTGCGGTGGCGCGGGGTCCAGCGCTATTTCTAAGCCCACTTGGCCGCCTTCCGGGGTGAACTTGACGGCATTAGTCAGGAGGTTCAGGAGGATTTGCTTGAGCCGCTGTGGGTCGGTGAACCAGACGTCGGGTGCCGGTGCTGGCCCGGATGTTTCACTTACTTCGGATGGAGCGCCGGTTTCGGACGGAGCGCCGGTTGATAACCGGCTTGGCGGTGGGGGTGCATCCGAGGCCGGTTGGAAACCGGCGCTCCGGTCTGGGGTGGGTGCGTCCGAGGCCGGGGGGAAACCGGTGCTCCACTCCGTTGTGAGGGTGATCTGCTTCTTCGCGGCCTGCGGGCTGACGGCGTGGAGACTGCTCGCGCAGAGGTCTGCCAGGGATACCGACGCCCAATGCAGTTCTATCTTCCCGGCTTCGACGCGGGAGAGATCCAAGATGTCGTTGACCAGCGCGAGGAGGTGCTTGCCGCTGTCCTGTATGTTGTGGAGGTAGCGAAGCTGCGGCTGACTGAAGGCTTCACTCTCGCCTGTGAGGATTTCGGAGAAGCCCAGGATGGCCGTCAGCGGGGTGCGCAACTCATGGCTCATGGTGGCTAGGAAGGCGCTCTTGGCGATAGTAGCCGCTTCCGCCTGGACGGCCATCTGGCTGGCCCGGAGCGTGGCGACCGTCAGTTGCTGGTTAGTCTGGACCAGTTCCGCCTGCGCCCGTTTTTGCTCCGTGATGTCCACCATGACAGTCAGCCAGGTCTTCCGCCCCTGGACCTCGATGACTTCGGCGAAGAAAAGTCCGTCGCGCAAGGTTCCGTCCTTGCAGCGCACTTGAAGCTCGCAATCGGCAACGCGCCCTTCCGCCACCAGTTGCAACGCTTTCTTCCGCTGTTCCTCCGGCTGGACGAACAAGTTGAAATCCGCCGGCTTCCGGCCGCAGACTTCCTGCTTGGTGTAACCGGTACTCTTCTCAAAGGCCGCGTTGACGTTGGTAAAGATGCCGCTCGGCTGTTCGGTGAGCGCCATCGAGGCCGGGTTACTCGCGAATAGCCGGTCGAACAACTGGAGCGCCGCCTGTTCCGCCGTCAGGTCTTTGCATAAGTTGAAGATACAGTCCGCGCCATTCCATTCGCCGCGCCAGGTCCGGGTCTCCACGGGCAGACAGGTGCCTGACTTGGTCGTCAACGGCAGCGGGATAACTACCGGGGCACCGGGTTTCAGGGTGGCCAAGACTACCTCGGCATCGCGCCGGTGCGCGGGAACGTATAGGTCCAGAAGGCGCATCTGGAGTAACTCGTCGGGGCTGTAGCCAAGCTTCCGGGCGGCGGGGGGATTGGCATAGAGTAGCTGGCCGTCCGGGCGGCTGACCACGATGAGGTCATCCACGGTGTCGAAGAAGGTGCGGAAGTTCTTCTCGTTGACCCGCAGCGCGGCCTGGAGTTGGTCGCGGTCGGTGGTGTCCAGAGAGTAACCCGCCAGCAGCGTCTCACCGCTTCGGACGATGGGGAACTTGACCGTGGTGTAAGTGCGGCCCGCCAGCGTCTCGTCGGTGGTCAGCACCTCACCCTGGCTGACTACGTCCCAGTCATCGGCGATAATTTTCGCGGCCAAGGCGGGCGGGAACAGTTCCGTCGTGGTCTTGCCTACTAACTCCGCCCCGGAGCAACCGAGCATCTGTTGAAACTTATCGCTGGCCATCAGGAC
>CAINDV010000923.1 GCA_903847485.1 uncultured Verrucomicrobiota bacterium | reverse complement strand
TGCTCCAATTTGCCAAGCGACGGTTGCGCAAACCGCCTTCGCATCTCAGTTTGGCGGAAATTGATACTCCGTTGATCACGGCCTTTCTCGATGACTTGGAGGCCAGCCGTCACATTAGCCTTTTCTTCGCAAGCGGAGGGTGGGCCAAGCGGTAAGTGGTTGATAGTCAATCTGTGTCGGCCGGAAGTCTGCTCTACATTAGCACCTCCCGTTTGGCCGTGATCTGCGGCGGGGGCTGCGCCGGCAAACGCCAGCCCAGTTGCTCCAGCAGGAGTTGCTGGTCCTCTTCAGGCTGCGTGTAGCGGGTGAAAATCAGCTCCCGCTCGTCGGTGGTGGGGAAATGCACGTCGAGCATCTGCATCCGGCCGAACTTTTCCAGCACCGCCCGCGGCGTCAGGCCCGGGGCCTGGCCGCGCAGCTTCGCGCGCAAGGTCACGTGCAGGCAGTAGGCGAGAAAGGCCACGAAGATGTGCGCCTTGATCCGGTCTTCGCGCTGGTGGTAAATGGGCCGCAGGGCCAGGTCGCCTTTGAGGTTCTTGAAGGCGGCTTCCACTTCGACCAACTGCAAATAGAACTCCCACACTTTGGCCGGGTTGGTTTCGGTGAGGTTGGTTCGCAGCAAGTAGCGACCTTCGCGGCGCAGCACCGCCCGCAACGCCTCCCGGTTCAGCGTGAAGGTGAAGTCCACCCGGCGGGCGCGGGCCTTCTGCGTGCGAGGTGGTTCGGGCAAGGTCACCGTGACCAGCGACCAAGCGCGGCCGGCCTCAGCTTTGGCGGCACCGAGCTTGAGGAGGAGGGCTTCGTAACTGGGCCGCTGGGTTTGGAGTTCTTTGAGGCGCGTCCAGAGGGCTTTGAGTTTGCGCCGGCGCATGGCGCGCTCTTTGTGGATGCGGTCCTGGCTCTGGACCAGCACGTAGAGTTCGCCCGCGTGCGGCAGGAGTTTCACTTGTACCGCGGGGCGGGCTTGTTGCCAGGAGCAGTCGGTGAGTTTGGCTTCCAAAGCGGAGAGGCGGCCCTTGGGCGTGCCGACCACATACTGGATGGGTGGATCGCTGGCGCGCATTTCGGCGAGCACTTCCTCGGTTGGAATGCCGCGGTCAATGACCCAGATGCGGCGGGCTTTGCCGTATTGTTTTTCGATCTTCGCCAGGAAGGCGCGCAACGTGGTGGAGTCGGTCGTGTTCCCGGCCATCACTTCATAGGCCAGCGGAAAACCCTCCGGCGTAACGACCAGGGCGATGACCACTTGCACGCAGTCGGGCCGATGATCGCGGCTGTAGCCGTAGCGGCGCGGGTCGCCTTCAGGAAAAGGCGGGCTGCTCTCAAAGTAAGTGCTGGTCAGGTCGTAGAGCAGCACATCGAAAGTGGCGCCGAAGAGATCCTTCCAGCGCGTCTGCAAGAAGGTGAAGAGCTCGCTCTGATGGTCCAGCAGCCGATCCAGACAGCGATAGGGATTGTCCTTGGCGACCAGGGCGAAGTCCTCGTCGAGCAAGTCGCCCAAGGCGGTGCCCAGAAACCACTCACGGTGCAGCCGCCATTCGCTGCCCGGATCAATCAGGCGATAGACGGTGAGCACTTGGAGGAGATGATACCAAGAGGTGCCTTCACGACTGTCGGGCAAACGCGGCCGCCAGAAGTCGCCGAGTTGAAGCAGATCCCAGAGTTGGAGGGCCAGCCAGCAGGCGCCCCACCGGCGCGGGCGTTGGAGGCGGAACTCACTCAGGCGCACTTGCACGCCGAAGTCGGCGGCGTGAGCGGGGAGCGGGCGGTCGGCGGGAAAGAGGGCGAGGGTTTGCGGGCGCTGCGTGAGAGGATCGAAGGCGGCGATGGTGCGCGTCCAGGCCGCCTGCTGGGCGTCGTTGATCTCGCCCAAATAGAGCAGCGGCCGGTCGAGGATGCGGCCGTCGGCGACGCGATGCTTTTCCATGAGCGACCAGTAACGGTGCTCCTTGCCGTCTTTGCGGCGCTTGTGACATTTGAGATACATACGGCGCTGAGATTATCAGGGCCGTGTGGGTGGTGGGAATGGGGCAGGTCTGCCCCAAGGCGTTTGGTTGGGAGAAAACTGCGGAAAATGGGGCGTTTTCTGGGCTCGGCACCTCGAAAAAAGTCCGATCCCGGGGCTGGTTGCGAAAGTTCGGCTAACCGCCGGAGGCGACGATTCGTCATTCGGGTTTCGTCATTCACCTTCGGAGTTCGGCCTGAATAGTTACGGGGGAGCTTGTAGTACCGCTCGCCTTAGGCCTGCTTCGCTGGGGCCGGACGGGCTGCTGTTTCCCGGTAGGTGAACAGCATGGCAAACAGCGCCAGGATGCCCAGTGCGCCGAGCGCGGGAAGTTGCCAGATTTTGTTCCAGAGCGGTAGCGGTTTGGAAAGGCTGGCGAGCGGCTGGGTCACGAGTTCCGCGCCGGGCTTGAAGCTGGAACCGTCGCGGGTGAAGGCCTCCAGCGTGGCGGTGCCGGCGTCCTTGGCGATGGTCTTGATTTTGCCGAAGCCGCGTTGGCCAGCGGTTTCCCAACTGGCGATGTTGCCTTCGGTCCAGGTGGTGGTGTCGGCGACTTTCTGGAACTTCGCCGGCTCGACTTGCGGGAAGCTGTATTGGTTCACCACCACGCCGGAAAGGTGCGCGCCGACGAACATGCCCGCGCCGAGCATGACGAACGCGATGAAGCCCTGGGCCTTGGCGCGGATGGTTTCCGGCGCGCGTTTGTCCACGTAGATGTAGGCGGTTACGAAGAAGAAGTCGTAGCAGATGCCGTGGACGATGACACCGAGGTAAAGCGGCCAGAGCAGGTTTGATTGGTAGCCAAGCGCGAACAACCCGTAGCGCAGCGCCCAGAAGAGCATCCCGACGCCGAGCATCCATTTCACGCCGAGCCGGAGGAAGAATATCGGCATGACGAGCATGAAGAAGATTTCCGACATCTGACCGAAGGTCATCACGGTGGGCAGGTTGGTGACGCCGCTGTCACCGAGGAACGTCGGGGTGAAGCTGAAGTAGAACGTGAGCGGCACGCAGATCAGGAAGGCGGAGACGACGAAGATCAGGAACGAGCGGTCCTTGAGCAATTGCAGCGCGTCCAGCCCGAGCACGTCGCGGACGGTGACACGCCCGGTGCCACGCGGCGGCGTGTGAGGCAGCGTCAGGCAGTAGAGGCCCATGAGCACCGACACGAGCGCGGCGATCTGGAACGGCAGCGCGGTGGTGGTGGCTTTCACGCC
>CAINDV010000922.1 GCA_903847485.1 uncultured Verrucomicrobiota bacterium | reverse complement strand
GGCCACGGTGCGGACATCCTCCCAGTGGCAGCTTGCGGGAATCTGAAAGCGATAGTTTTGCGGGAACCGGGCGTATTCCTCGTCCCCGGCGGAGTCCGCCAGCGCCGCCTGATATTCCTCATCACGCACATCCGAGATGCGCTTGAAAAAGAGCAACGGGAAGACGTAGGTCTTGAAATCGGCGGCATCCACCGGCCCGCGCAAGATGTTCGCAGCTTCCCAAAGATGGGACTCAAGCTGGCTGAGGGTGGTGGACATGGGGGCGGGGACTAGCGGCCGGATGGCGGGGCGAGAAAATCACACCCCGCGAACACGCCGGTTAGCTCCACCGGCACGGCGGATCGGTGTGTTCGAGCGCAAGGATCAAGAGTTCCAAGTCTTTTCATGGCGATTTCCTCACCCGCAGGAGCTAATGAAACCACCTTTCGCCGGGGCGATGCAATGCTGTTCTCCTTGCTGACGGCAAAAAAGGCACAAGACGCGCAAGGTGTATGGCCAGAGTGATGCCGCCAATCCCCATGCCCTGCCCTTCTCGATTCCCGCCGCCGATTGACCCTCTCCTTTGCACCAACATTAATCTTCTTTCCTTGCCGGCACCGGCTGCCCCTCGCGGGGCGCACGGAACACCGTCCGCTCCCGCCTCCCCTCCCCTGCCCTGCCGTATTTGCAATAGGGAAGCCCTTGACCTCCACCGGTGATTTGGCGTAGATGAAGGAATCAAACGAGGTGTGATATGGGGTTGCGATGTGCGGTGCGGCAGGATCAAGGACAACTGGACTTGTTTGGACTGAGGCCCATCACGTATGAAACCGCCCACTCAATATGTCTCCCTGGCCGAACGTCACTGGCGGACTTGCTTGCCCCACCGGGTGGCCGAACTGGAACGGACGGGCCAACTGAAAGCGAAGCTCCAGGAGGCAGCGGAGCGAACGGTGACCGACGCGGAAGCCCTCCGGCAACATTTCCTCCAGCAAGGTCTGACTCCGAACCAAGCCCAGCACCGTGCCTGGGAAATCGTGCGGGAACGCTACCTCTTCCTCCCGCCGGAGGAATAACGCCAGACCCCGTCGTCGTCACGGAGGAGCCGCCGGTGGCCGAGCCTGAGCCGCTGCGCAACCAGCGCAACTACCGCATCACCGACGCCGACAAGCTGGGCAGCGGCTCCCTCAAACAGAAGTGCCGGCACAACCTCGCCGCCATCGAGTTGCTCCAACAACTCGAAGCCGAGCACCGGCCGCCGACCGAAGCCGAGCAGCGCGTATTGGTGCGCTTTGTCGGCTGGGGCGGCTTGCCGCAAGTCTTCGACGCCTGGAACGAGGCGTGGAAAGAAGAGCGCGAGCGCCTGGAGCAATTGCTCACGCCCGACGAACTCGACTCCGCCCGCGCCACCACACTCAACGCCCATTACACCGCGCCCGTGGTCATCCGCGCGATGTATGCGCTGCTGCAACACCTTGGTTTCGCGCAGGGTCGCCTCTTGGAACCAGCGCTGGGCCTGGGCCACTTCATCGGTCTAATGCCCGAGGACATGAACGGCCGCTCGCTGATCACGGGCATCGAGATTGACTCCGTCACTGCCCGGCTGGCGCAAATGCTTTACCCCGACGCCGACATTCGCCATCAGCCCTTCGAGGAAGCGAAACTCGCCGACGGTTTCTATGACGTGGCGGTTTCAAACATTCCGTTCGGGGACTTCACCGTGTGCGACGCTCGCTTCAAGGCCTGGAAGTTTGTCATCCATGATTACTTCTTTGCCGCCGCCCTGGCGAAAGTGCGGCCCGGCGGCCTGATTCTCTTCATCACCTCCAAAGGCACACTCGACAAGCAAAACGGGGCATTGCGCGAATACGTCGCCAGCCAAGCGGATCTGGTCGGCGCCATCAGACTCCCCAACGACGCTTTCAAGAAGAACGCCAACACCGAAGTCACCACGGACATCGTCGTGCTGCGCAAGCGGTTGCCGGGTGAAGTGCCCGCCGGCCCGGCGTGGAAGGAGATTGGGGCGCTAACCAACTCTCTCGGCGAGGAAATCGCCGTGAACGAATACTTCGCCGCCCACCCGCAGATGATGCTGGGCGAGATGCGGCTCGAAGGCCGCATGTATGGACGAGGCGACCCGACCCTCGTCGGCCACGACCGGCCGCTGGCCGACCAACTCGCCGAAGTCATCACGCGGTTTCCCAGAGATGTCTTCCGGGCCGAGACGCGCCGAGCGATGCCGGACGGACTCGCGCAGTCGGTCCCCGCCCCGGAGCACATC
>CAINDV010000921.1 GCA_903847485.1 uncultured Verrucomicrobiota bacterium | reverse complement strand
GTTTGCCTAACGGAAAAACCGGACTTGTGGTCGAACGCGCAACCTGACCGGCTGGAAGCCGGTCCCACTACTGTTCGCCGTCTACCTATTTCGGAGTTCGGGTATAAACGCCTCAAACCCGACACAGGCGGTAGCTCGCGGCCGTTTAGCTGGTTCGCCCTGCGGCTTTGGCCGGTTCTTGGGCACCGGCTGGCCAACAAGAGAATTGGACCCGAACAGAAGTTCTTCCAATGAACTCATCCACAAATCGCCGGCGCGCAGGGACGAACGGAAACAGGTTCATCGGCCCTGCTACGCGCTCCAGGACGCTTGGCCTGCTCATTTTGACCCGACCGCCTAAAGGCGGGGACTCCGAACCCCGCAAAACGCTGCCCAAGGTCGTTCGGAATCCTGCCTTCGGGCGGTCGGGGTCAAACTAGAATTGCCGGGACCCAAACATGCAGCCTTGACGGTGCGGTGGGCTTTGCTTAGAGTTCGCGCCGACAAGTTAAGTTGGCTGGCTTGACCAGCGTGCCAAAGTCGGAAGACATCCATCTGCCGACTTTTTTGTTTCCCTGGTGAGGTTCACGCAGACGTATGAATGCAGATTTTTTAGCCGTCTTGGAGTTCTGGGAGCGGGAAAAGGGCATCAGCCGTGATGTCCTGGTCACCGCCGTGCAAGACGCGCTGCTCGTGGCCGCCAAGAGGGCGGTCGGGCCAGCGCGGGAATTGCGTGTACAGATTGATCCCAAGAACGGGGAGATCAAGGCGTTCGCCAAGCTGGTCGTTTCGGAGAAGGTCATTTCCAAGCACGATCAAATCTCGGTTTTCGAGGCCCGCAAGACCAAGGCGGACGTGTTGCTGGGCGAGGAGATGGAAGTGGAAGTGACCCCCACCGACTTCGGCCGCATCGCCTCGCAGTACGCCAAGCAAGCCTTGATGCAGGCGATTCGCAAGGCGGAGAAGCAGCTTATTTTTACCGAGTTCAAAGATCGCGTCGGCGATATCGTCAGCGGTACGGTGCGCCGGTTTGAGCGTTCCGATGTGATTCTTGACCTGGGCAAATACGAGGCACTGCTGCCGAACAAGGAGCGCGTCCCCACCGAAGATTACCAGACCGGCGAGCGCGTCCGCTGTTACGTCAAGTCCGTCGAGCAAGGGGTCAATGGGCCGGAAATCATCCTTTCTCGCGCCGACCCGCGTTTCGTCGTCAAACTGTTCCAGCTCGAAGTTTCCGAGATCAACGACGGCACCATCGAGATCAAGGCGGTGGCCCGGGAGCCGGGTTTCCGCACCAAGATGGCGGTCTATTCCCGCGACGCGAAGGTTGACCCGGTGGGGGCTTGCGTGGGCATGCGCGGCCAGCGGGTCAAGAACATCGTCCGCGAGTTGAACAACGAGAAGGTGGACGTCATCCCGTGGTCGGCCGACGTTCGCATTTTTGTCACCAACGCCTTGGCTCCGGCGCAGATCAAGGCCTTCGAGTTGGATGAGCCAAATCACCGGGTGCGAATCATCGTCAGTAAGGACCAGCTTTCCCTGGCCATCGGCAAGCGGGGTCAAAATGCCCGACTGACCTCCCGGTTGACCGGTTGGCATGTGGACATTCACCAGGAAGTGGTGGTGGTCAAGAATTTCGAGTCGCAGGTCGCCGATGCGGTGCGCACGCTGGCGGCCATCCCGGGGGTCACCCCGGAGCAGGCGGCAGCGCTGGTCCGTGCCGGCATCCATACGCTGGAGGATCTGGCCCAGGCAGACGAAATTTACCTGACGGAGATACCGGAAATCGGAAATCAAGCGAGCTTTCTGCTGGAAGCTCTGCATACCGAAACCAGTCGCCGGGATCTTCCGGTCGGCGAGGAAAGCGCCGCGATCTAAGCGTGGAGAGTGGTTGGTGACGAGTTGGCGTAGCACGTCACTCGTCACCCACCAGGTCCGGTTGGCGCGAACCATGAATTTATGCCCGTTCGAATCTACGAAATTGCCAAAAAGCTAGGCCTGGATAGCAGAACTGTTATCACCAAGGCCAAGGAACTGGGCATCAATCACGCCAGGGTAGCCTCCAGCACACTGGACAAAATTACCGCCGAATTCCTGGAGAATGAGCTGGCCGGACTGGTGCCACCGCCCCCGCCGCCCGTCGTGGTGCCGCCAGAGATTATCGTCGTCACCCAGCCGGAGCCGCCGCCGCCCCCTGCGCCGCCGGCCGAAGTCGTGCTGCCGGCTGAAGCCGTGCCGTCGGTTGAGGCTGGCGCTCCGGTGCCGATTGTCGTCAGCGAGCTTGCCCCGCCGCCCGCGCCGGTCGTCGCCTCGGTCGAGGTGCCCGCGGCACTTCCTGAACCGATCCCAGCGACAACGCCGCCCACAGATGTTTCGCCCGTTCCCGAGCCGGCCCCGGCTCCTGTCGAAGCGATTTCCGCTCCGGTAGCGCCGCCGCCGCCGGCCCCGCCGGTGCCACCCGTGGTCCCGCCGCCGCCGCCTGCGCCTGTGGTCCTGCCCAAGCCCAAGCTTGGGGAAAAGGTTGGCTTCATTCAATTGCCCACCCGCACCCGTCCCGGCGAACCCACCCGCACTCGTCCGGGCGAACCTGCCCGCACCCGTCCGGGCGACCGCGCCCCGGCGACCCCGCCGCCAGCGGCGCGGCCCGCTCCCGCCGCCCCTGGGCCGGCCCAGCGTCCCCGGATTGATCCGCGCACCGGGCGCCCCGTGCAGCAAAACCGCTTCTGGAACCAGCCCGGTGGCCGCCCCGGAGTCGCAGCCGCCGCCAAGCCCGAAGCCAGCAAATCATCCGGCCCCAAGTTCGTGGTGCCTGTCGGCGGCCAGGTCATCGTCATCAAACCGCCGATTGTCGTTCGCGATCTGGCCGGAAAACTGGGGCAGAAGCCTTTCAAAATCATCGCCGACCTGATGGGCATGGGCGTGTTCGCGAACGTCAACCAGATGATTGACGAGCCGGCGGCCCAGCGGATTTGCGCCAAATACGGGTTCCGCTTCGAGGCGGAAAAGCGCGCTAAAGGTGAGGGCGTGGTTCACGCCCCCATCATCCAGGCACCCGAAGACACCGATGAAAAGCCCGAGGCGCTCAAGCCCCGCGCCCCCGTGGTCACGATCATGGGGCATGTGGACCATGGCAAGACCTCGCTCTTGGACGTGATCCGCAAGGCCAATGTCGCCGCCGGCGAATCGGGCGGCATCACCCAGCACATCGGCGCTTACACCATCACGGTGCCCCACCCGGAGAGCAAAGCGCCGTCCCAGATTACCTTCCTGGACACCCCCGGCCACGCCGCCTTCAGTTCCATGCGCGCCCGTGGTGCCAACGTCACCGACATCGTCGTGCTCGTGGTGGCGGCCAACGACGGCGTGATGCCCCAGACCATCGAGGCGCTCAACCACGCCAAGGCGGCCAAAGTCCCCATCCTCGTCGCCGTCAACAAGTGCGATCACCCGAACGCGAACCCCATGAAGGTCCGGCAGCAGTTGCAAGACAAGGGGCTGGTGCCCGACGATTGGGGTGGCGATACCATCTACGTGGACGTTTCGGCGCTCACCAAAATGGGCGTGGACAAGCTGCTTTCGAGCATTTTGCTTCAGGCTGAATTGCTCGAACTCAAGGCCAACCCCGATCGCCTCGCCAAGGGTAACGTCATCGAGTCCGGTCTCGAACCCGGCGGCCCCACGGCCACCGTGCTGGTCCGAAAAGGCACGTTGCGCCTCGGCAACGTCATCATCTGCGGCGAGCACTACGGCAAAGTTCGCGCCTTGATCAACGAGGAAGGCAAGCGCCTCAAGGAAGCCATTCCCTCCGTCGCCGTCAAAGTCCTCGGCCTCAATGGCGTGCCCCAGGCGGGCCAGGAATTCAGCGTCGTGGAGGACGACAAGGTCGCCCGCGAACTGGCCGACCAGCGCGCCCAGGAAGCCCGCCTCCGCGGCCAGGAATCCCGCGCCAAAGTCACCCTCGAGAACCTCTTCTCCACCCTCGCCGCCAGCGATGCGAAGGTGCTCAAGCTCGTCATCAAAGGCGACACCCAGGGTTCCGTCGAAGCGATCGTGGACGCCCTCAAGAAGATTGATTCGGACAAAGTCTCCTTGGATCCTATCCACAGCGAAGTCGGCACCATCACAGAAAACGACGTGGCGCTGGCCTCGGCGTCGCACGCCGTCATCCTCGGCTTTCACACGCGGATTGATTCCAGCGCGGCGGAGGCGGCCAAGCGCGAGGGCGTCCAGATCAAGCTTTACTCCATCATTTACGAACTGATTGACCAGGTGAAGGAGTCCATGACCGGCCTGCTGGACCCGCTCATCAAGGAACTCGTCATCGGCACGGCCGAAGTGCGCAAGGTGTTCGCGCTTTCCAAAGGCATCCCGGTGGCGGGCAGTCTCGTCACCAACGGACGCATCACCCGTGGCAAGGTCCGCGTCATCCGGCGCAAGAACCTCGTCTATGAAGGCGGCATCCAGTCCTTGCGCCGCTTCCAGGACGAAGTCACCGAAGTCCGGGCCGGCATGGAATGTGGCATTCGTATTGACGGCTTTGGCGAGTTCCAGGAAGGCGACTCCATTGAGTGCTTCATCATGGAGAAAGTCGTGCAGCAGCTTTGAGAGTGTTCAGTGACGGGTAGCGCCGCACGCCATTCGTCACCAATCGCTCCCCACCCGCTCACGCCACTCGTCACTAACCACTCCCCATTCACCGATTGCCCTCATGCCCTCCATCCGCATCCAACGCGTATCCGAGTTGATCAAACGCGAAGTTGGCGAGGCCATCCGCGCCGAAATTCCCGTCGGCGAAGGCGGTTTGATCTCGGTCAACGAAGTCGAAGTCACCGGCGATCTGCGCGAAGCCACGGTCTATGCCAGCGTCCTCGGCGATGCCGAACAGCAACAGCGCGGCTTTCACGCCCTTCTGAAGCATCGCCATCGCATTCAGGACCATGTCGCCCGCACCGTGATTTTGAAATACACGCCCAAGCTCCGCTTTGTGCTCGATGATTCCGTGGTGCGCGGCAACCGCGTCCTGCAACTCATCGAGGAAATCGAAAAGCAGCCGGCCGCTCCCCAGTCCTGACGCGCTCCGCTCCCAGGCCGGATGAAACCGCACCCCAAGATCATTGACCGCATCATCTCCGAGATCGGTCGCCACGAAACCTTTTGCATCGTCGGCCATATTCGGCCCGACGGCGATTGCGTCGGCTCGCAGATCGGCCTGGCCCTCGCCTTGCGCGGCGAAGGCAAGAAAGTCACCGTCTGGAACCAGGATCCGCTGCCGCCAAAATACGCCTTCCTCGACCCCGACCACCTCCTCCAAACGCCCCAGCCCGGCGCCAAGTTCGATTGCGTCATCGCCACCGATGCCGCCAATTTGGAGCGCCTCGGTGCCACCGCCGCCTGCATCCAGGACCGCCAGCAGCTCATCAACATTGACCACCACACCAGCAACACCCGCTTTGGCGACATCAACTGGGTTTCCCGTCGCGAGCCGTCCAGCGGCGAACTCATCTTCAAGCTCCTCAAAGCCGCCCGCTGGCC
>CAINDV010000920.1 GCA_903847485.1 uncultured Verrucomicrobiota bacterium | reverse complement strand
TGGCGCTCAAAAGCAACCGGTGGGATGAATGCTGGGATCGCCTCAACAACGCCAACTATCTCAAAGTCAAACTCGCCGCCTGAACAAAGTTACTCTGCGGTCACGCACCCCAGCAGGTCGGTGGAGTCACGTTTGATTTCTCTAGCCTCAATCTCTATTATATTTGGGTTTCATCCACACTTCGTGTTAGCTCATAGCGTAGCTTTCTTAGTAAGCAAGTCTTTCCGATGCCGTTCTCGCCGAGCAGGAGCACGTTCTCTTTACGCTGTTCCACCGAGGTGTGGAGTTCCTCGACTTCTGCCTGACGATCAACAATCTTGCCGAGTGGCAAACTGTTCGTTTCAATTGTGAATGGATTCTGTTTCATTTGTATTTATCGGTTTCTGTTTTGATGTACATGTTCAATTCTTGGATCCAAATTTCAAGCGTGCTAACGACAACCGGCATCCCCGTGTGTGGGCTGCGATGAACGTCTTCCGGGGAGGCACCCGGAAGAATGATAAAGTCGCACAATTGTTGAAGGTCGTCAGCGGCCGAGGCTGTATAGGGGCTTGCCTGCCCGCTCAACTGAAGAAGCCTCCGAACGAGATCGGGGTGTGACGAAAGACAACGCCGCAAAGAACCAGCGATGGACTCTAAGAAATCAGATGGCAGACGACCGCAATTATCCGCCTGAGCCTTGACAGTTGTCATCTTCTGCGTGAGACACGCAAGTCCCTGGTGAAAAAGCGTGAGCAGCATGAGGAGTTCCCTCAATGAAATCAGTTTTTCAGGAACGCCTTGGTTGAGTAAAGCCGCAGATGAAACAAATGCGCTCTTGCTAAAGCCGTGGGCGGCCCAGTAACAGTACCAAGAAACAAAGTTCTCGAGGTTTTCGTACGCGGGACCGTGCTCAATTATTCTGTAGAACGGATCATTGCGAACGCTTGTGCTGATCGCATCACCAAAGGGCGGGCTACCTCCGCTAACCAACACAAGATACTGAGCCGGGAGCCAGGCGCGAACATCCCGATGATCGAAAAGGTAAGGACTGCGTTGGAGAGAGTAAGGATGAAGAATGGCACAAGAAGGCTTCGCATCATGTTCAGTTGCACGGCCCATGCGGAGGAAGTTCTCGTCGAGGCATACCGTGTCTGCATCGACGCCTCTTGATTAGGCGCAGTGGGCCAGTGGGCCAGTTGTGTGGAAGGCTCAGCAGCAATGCGATGCCATGGGGCATCCATTGGGTCTGCGATTATCAGGATACGAACTGTCATCATGGCAACTTGAAAGGAAACTAGGTAATCATCGGTTAAGAAGATGCGACTTCATTTGGCTGATGCGGCTGCCGGGACTGTGGGCGTGAACTGCCCGGTCGGAGGCAGGTGGCCAGGCTCTCGCGTTCGACATTTCGTCCTCCGGGTACATTGCGACCAAAGATCGGGTCGATGACGAGTACTCTCGGGATTCGGCAGTGTCGGTTCGGAGTCGTTTCCATTAAGTGAGATGGTTTCAAACTGCTCATGCACCAAGACAGAGCGGTTTAGGCCGGGGGAATCAGTTCCCCCTGCTCCAGCGCCTCGCCGCCTGGCTGCTTCATGTTCCCGCCCCTGCGCCGTTTCGGCGGGGCGGCGGCAGCGGCGGCAAGGCCGGTGAGCTTTTCTTCTTGGGCGCGCTCGGCGTTGAGCTTGAGGAGGCGGGCGAGGACTTCGTCGCGGATGTCGTCGGGCCAGCGGTAGCGCCAGGGCTTTTTGCGTTTGCGACCGGTGGGTTCTTCGGCTTCGTCTTCTTCGTAGTCGAGGATGAAGTCGCAGGCGGTGGGGAGGTCGGTCCAGCCGTAGGCGGCGAGGACGGCGGCATCCATCCGGGCGTGCAAGTCGCGCAAGGTCTGGATGTCCGGGGAACGCTCCTGGGGGTCGTGGAAACGGTTGTAGGTTTTGGTCAGGCCCTCGTTGTTCCGCACCATCAGCGCGGCGCGAAACTCGTAATACTCCCGCCCCACCGCCTCCAGCGCAGCGTTCGTCTCCCAGCCCGCTGGGAACGGGAAGGTCTCGAAGCAGGCGGAAGGCGTGTAGCGAAACCGTTCTTCAAGTGACGAAGCGAAAAACCAGCCCAAACCTCGTGGGAGCTTGACTGGATGACGCAAAACAGGCTGAAGGCATTAGATGCCAGAACGACCAATTGCTCGGAAAGAACCCAGTTGGTAGGCAGAAATGCGAACGAGACATGCTGGGTGACGCGCGGAATTGTGAGAGTGCGAGTCTTCCCAACGAGAGCTGCTGCCAACTCCGGGCGCGCTCGCAGGAACAACCACCATTTTGTTCGTCCAATTTGATCTTTCTGAACAAGTCGCTCCGGTTTCACTTTTCGTTCCACGATGTCCAGCAAGTCTGGCCAGTCAGCGGCCACTGGCGCGGCATAGTCATGTGGCACTATGCCTGTGCGAAGCCATGCTTCGCGCTGCCGCTCATCGGCATCTGCCCATGACTGGCCAAGGTCGCTGCGGCGAAGCGGAAAGTCGGCGAAGTTGATGACGAAGCGGTGGTAACGATGTTCAGGGTGGTCATTCACTTCCTCGCCGCCGAGGTAGGGGAAGATGCGCTCGGCGTTGGGCGAGCTTCTCGCGATGAGTTCACGCATTGCTGCGAGCGGAGTTGACACCCCACTCTTGTACGTGTCGTCGAACGTGAAGCCCATGCCGAGGAGGTAGCTGCCGATGAAACTTCTTCCCGCGTTGGCCATGAGCACCGCTGGGTTCTCATGCCCGCCTGCGTGAAACAGGTAGGCAGTGATGACGGGAACGGTTCGACCATCGAGGTCGAAGGGGGCTTCAGGTTGTCCTTTGGTCACGTTCACGACGCTGACAACGACAGCCGCTTGGCCCGGCCACTTGGCACGCTTGCGTGCGGCGTAAATAGTGCCTCCATGTGTGCAAAGCCAGCGCAAGCCGCTGGCCCGCGTGTCGCCTTGGCCAATGGTGTTGGTGGCGATGAGGCCGAAACAGCCATCCTGACGCAGCAGGTTGAAGGCGTGTCGGAAGAAGTGGGCCACCAGGTCTGCGTTGCCGTGGGATTCTACGTGGAGCGTTTTCAGCCAGTCGAGATAGCCTTCGCGGTTTCCGTTAAGAAGGTTGTTCTTCCCTGCAAACGGCGGATTGCCTACAAAGGCATCGAAGCCGGGATTCTCCCGCTCGAACACTTCCGGGAACTCGATTTCCCAGTGGAACGGCGTCACTGGGAATTCACCGCTGCGCAGTGCCGCCACTTCGGCGGTGGGGCGCTGGCTGAGGTCGCCTTTGTTCAGGTAGGCGGCAATCCGCTCCGCCAGTTCGACGCGCTTTTGTTCGCGGGCTTTGTCCTTGTCGGCGCTGAAGTAGGCGGCAATGGCGGCGTCGCCGATGAACCGCACGAGGTCGAGGAGTTCGTCGGCCTTTTCGAGTTTCTCGCGCTTGAGTTGCGGCGTGCCGTAGTCGTCGCCCATGCCCAGCAGGTTCTGGCGTTCGCGCAAGGCGGCGGCGGTGCGCTGCGCGACATCCTTGGCGAACAGGAGCGTCTGAATCTCCGGTTGCCAGGTGAAGCCTTCGATTTGCCGGCGGGTGAGGCCCACGAGCGAGTCGCCGGGGCGGATGGCGTGGTCGAGGAAGGTGAAGGGGTGGTCCTTGGCCAGGGTGGCGAGCCAGAGGGAGAGCTTGGCGAGGTCCACGGCCATCGGGTTGCGGTCCACGCCGTAGAGACAGCGTTGCGCGATGAGGCGCATGGCGAAGAGTTCCTCGGTTTCGTCCGGCGGGATGGACGGGCGTCCGCCGTGGTGACGCCACGCTTTGAGGAGTTCCTCGGCCAACTGGCGGCAGGTCTCGACGAGGAAGGCGGCGCTGCCGACGGCGAGGTCGCAAATCTTGAGGGCGAGGATTTGCTCCGGCGTGGGGTGCGCGCCGAGGCGCTGGAGGATGCGCTGGAGCGTCTTGCGGACGATGGGCTGGGTGAACGAGCGCGGCGTGTAGTGCGAGCCGCTGCGGCGGCGTTCGTCGGTGGGTTGGAGGACGAGTCCGCCTTTGGCCACGGGTGATGGGGTGGCGTTGCGGGCGACCTTCCGTTCGAGCGCGGCGAGCAGGTCGTCAATGCTGGCGGCGGCTTTGAGGGCTTTCTCGGCGTCGCCGGAGAGTTCCTGGTCGGTGCGTTCGGCGAGCCATTTGGGGCGGTCCTTGGCCGGCGCGGCGAGCAGTTCGTCGAGGTTGATGGTAGTGGCGGCGGGGACGCTGCCTTTCTTGGCCTGGCCTTTGATGGCGATGGATGGCCCGGCGGCGACTTCGAGGCGGAAGCCCATCACGGTCTGATAGACGCTGCCGATTTCCTGCACGTCCAAGGTGCGGTAGCTGAGGCGTTCGCCGTCGAGGATGAGGAGGTTGTGCAAGACGCGGAAGAGAGTGCCGTCCGAAACCAAGGGCACGTGGTCTTTCTCTTCGGTAGCAGCCGAGGTGACGAGGCTCTGTTCTCCCGTGATGCGTGATGCGTGATCCGTGATGGAAGTTTGAGCCTCCTTACGTCGGCTGCCACGACCCTCCAAGAATTTGAATCGGTCGGGGTCGAAGAGGTTGCCGCGGCGGGGCGGCATTTGCATCTGCGGATGTTTGCAGCCGTCATGCACGGCGCGGAAGAGGGCGAGCAGTTGCGCCCACGCGCCGTAACGCTGGTCCATCGTGTCCGGGTATCGCTCGGCGTCGGCGCGCAGACGCTCGAACAGGCCGTGGACGGAGTAGTTGCGGACGTAAAGGCCGGTGGCGCGTTTGGTCTTGGGGTCGGTGGGCACGATGCCCCGGTCTTCGGCGAAGAGCAGGAACACCATCCGCATGAGGACGGTGAGCAGGCCGGAGTAAATGTCGTCGGGATTCTTCGCCAGGACGGCGTGGAGCAACTCGCCCTTGGCGCGTTCGTCGGCGGCCTGGAAGCCGCGCAGCAGTTCGTAAAGCGCGTCGAGGACTTGGCCGGCCAGTTGGGTGGAGACGGTGCTCTGGTATTCGCGGCTGCGGGCGAGGAGCGCAGGCAGGCGGGCGGTGCTGGGCGCGGCGGCGGAGCAACACTCGCCCAGCAGCATGTGCAACGCGGCGAGGATGGGCCGGCCCGCCACCTCGGCCATGTAGCGGACGGTGAAGGTGAGGTTGCCGGAGTTCTCGCCGTGCGGGGCGTAGATGAGACGGATTTGCGTGCCGTTGGTCAGCAGGCCGATGGGCACACGGGTTTCGCGGAGCAGACGCTCCATGCGCTGCGTGGGCGAGGCGGACCAGGCGCGCTCATCAGCGGCGGTGCGGGCATCGAGGTCCGTGGCGACCGGGAGCGTTTGCGCGAGCAGCAGCCAGGGCTGGTCGGCGTCCTTCGGGCGCGGGTCTTTGAAGGCGAACGACGGGGAAATGGATTCGCCTTCCTGCAAGGCGACGGTGAGCGAGTCTGGCAAAGGCCGGTCGGAGTCGAGCCCGTGGAGGCAATCGTTCGGCCACTGGAGGAAACCTCGAGCGAACGCCGGGAAGTCCGTGATGGCCGGCAGCGGGTCTTCGCCGTCGGGCGCGACTTCCTTCACGAACGGCAGGAATCGCTCCTGCATGGGGAGCGTATTTCGGTCCAGCACGACCTGCGCGTCCACCAGCGCCGCCGGCGACACGACCAGACCTTCCTGCTGGACGTAGCCCAGCCAGGCTTTGTGGTCGCGAATCGCTGGATCGGGGGTGGGCATGGGGTTAACAGCAGCCCTCAGCACAATTGGCAACCGTGTCTCTCAAGACACGTCCTCCAGCGCTGTCAGGCCTCAGTTTCTTGTAATCCCTAAAGATCATCGTGCGGATTTCGTCCCATTAGAAGTGTTTCGCCAACCAGCGAAAAAGGACTCCACCTTCCTTAGCCGGTTGGTAACGGATAAAAACGAACCATCCGACGCCAGCGCGAGCCCGCCTAACGCCTCTGCGGCGTCTGGAAGCAGCCCGCGAATCTCCGGCGGTGGATCCAACTGGATGCAACGAATGGCCTGACTCGTGCTGTCGGAGCCAAGCAACAAAAAACGATCGTCGGGACTAAAGCACGCGCTGTCCTCCTCGCCACTCTCGCTGTCACACTCGAGGACATCAGTTAAGGGCAGCCCCGACGCAAGATCCCACACGGTGAACCAATACAGGGCCAAATTCGGGGGTTCCCACGAGAAGCTCGTAGTAAGGACCAAGTCACTCAAGGTTCCTACCGAAGAATCGCTGGGCGTTTTTGGCATAGAATCACCAAAGGCTCGCGTTTCGTCGATGGGGGAACCTACTCGCCTTCCGCTATCCGCCCCAATGACTTCCGTCCGAAAATCATCAGTTCGGACGACCAGTAGCTGCCCCCCCCGTTCAAAGCAGACGCGGCACACTGGCGAAGAGAAACTTCGCCTCCATTGAATAGGCTCTACTCCGCTGGCCGCAACATGACCCGCTTCGATTTCTGTGGGCCGCAACACCCGAATAGCCAGCGTTTTATCAGGAGAAACGGCGAGAATATTGTTCGTTGGTGGAAGCGACACCCCACGGGCACCCCGGGACCAAGCATTCCGCTGGGGAGAATTGTCAATTAACGCCGTCGTGCGAAAGGCACCTCCTCTTGAAGGCGGCACGGCAAGGGCGGGTATCAACTGGTATTCAGTAATCTGCGCTCCGGCCATTGACACTCGTATTCGATCGGGTGCTATTTTGCTTACATGCTGCGGAATACCATTAAGAAGAATCGGATTACCGACTGGCTTTTCAGTGGCTAAGTCCAAAACCAACATCTGGCGGTCGGCAGATGCACTCATGAGCCATCGCATGCTGTCGTCAACAGCCACCGCCTGCACGCTCGTGGCATGTTTACACTGCCCCACGGGTTCGAGGGCAGGTCTTTGCGGAGTCCCAAATAACTCCTCCGAATACACGTCCTCCAGCAGCATGCGCTGCAACCGCAAGAAATCATCTCTGTCCAAAGGATCGGAGAGCATGGCTTTTGTCTCCGAGCGCATAGTCACCCCACTAAAACGCTGAGCGTCATATATATGCGCCCCTTGTATCACTCTGTTAAAATCTTGCGACAAAGGCTTCTCCAGTTGAGGTGCGATGACATCACCTTGGTAGGCGGCCAACGCCGCCTTTGACTCTGCGGAAAGCTGACCTGCGAGCCATATGTCAACCGGCCGGCTTGGCGACTTCAGTTTACTTGCAAGTGAAGGAAGGCTGAGGTGATCGACAATTGAGATAGTCGAGGGACTCTCATCCTTTATCTTGAATATCGTTGCATCACCCCGACTTGATCCGGTCAGCAAGAATGCGAGGATTGTGGGGTCACCAGACGAGGGTAAGAACCTAACATTATTAAAACTGGCAGACTGGTATTCAGGATGTCGGCCCGTAGCCTGGATTGGGTCTCCAATGCGCCTCAATGGCTTTGTGTCCCAGATCTCCATAATCTGCGGCTCCCGCCACACCTCGCCAATGACAGCAACGAAGCGGCCGTCAGGAGAGAGGTGAGCTGACACGAGCTCTCTCAAATCAGCATCTTTGCCGGCCATTGGCGTCCAGGGAGTGATGGGAATACCATTTGAATGCCAAACACGGAAATGATGAACGAAAAAGCCACCCTCATCGTCGTTGACGATTGTCACGCACTTTTGTCCGTCACCACTGCGTGAGAAGAAAGCTGGTTTCATCTGTTGGCCTTTGAATGCCACTGTGGCAAAGCGCGGATCGACATTTGTTGCAGTATTGAGCGGCGCATGAGCAGATGAATCTCCTGCGGGCGGAGCTTCGACCCAAAACTCTCGCTGTTGTAGCAAGGACCACAACCTCACATGCGCTTTGCTATACATTGTCCCTGCACGGGCTGCCCTCGCTAGGAACGCGATCCCTTCCGAAGAAGTCTCGGGATATCGGAGCCGATTGATTCCCTCCCGGAAATCGGAGGTCGCTAGAGTTCGAAGCGCCTGCATGCGTTGGTGGTTGGCATACAGCGCCAAGGATACGAAGGCCGCCAGAGCCACCAGGGCAAACGCCAAGGCCACTTTGAGCCGTTGAATGCGGCGCTGATTATCACGTTGTTTGAGGGCGTCGAAAGATACCCCAAGCATTCCGGCCAGCAGCTTGAGTGCCGCGTTATGCTTCCCATCAGCGTCGGGGCGGGCATCGGCCGCAAGCGGTTCTCGTTCGCGGAGTGTTGGAGGAAAACACTCTCTCTCGTCGGCGCTGTTTGGTTCGCCAGCAACGATGATTGCTAGCGTGTTGTGTGCGCGCTGAAGTTGCTGGAAGGTCTCGACCTCCCTGTTTACCCACTTGGATTTAGCAGCGTGAGGTGAGCAAATCACAATCAGGTATCGCGAGGCGAGCAATGCCGCTTCGATCCTCTCACCCAACTCGGCAGATGCAGGCAATTCTGACCGATCGTGAAAGACCGGCTGAAAGCGTTCTGGGGCAGGATCACCGATGGGAGTAGGATGACGAATGAGTTGGGTGGGTATGCGGTACGTTTCAATGAACTTGTGAAGCCAGCTAGCCCACTTCTGGTCTTTGCTGCTGTAACTGATGAAAGCCCAGTAATGATAGGACGGTTTCTCGTCCGTCATTGGCGGCACTTGGCTCATATTCAGTGATGGCATGAGTGCATCAACCGCTGACCGGCCAGAGGTAGGCGAGGCCCACAGGTTCAATTCGGAACGAGGCAACTTGGTAGAATTGCCGGACGCGGCTCGGCTCAAGTTGCAAATCGCCTTCGACGTTGGCCAGCCACTTGTCCCAGTAGCGGCGGTTGGATTCGAGTTGGCGCTTTTCCAAGTCGAGGCTCAGGAGCAATTGGGTTTGGTCGTAGCGGCCAAGCTCGGTCAGGACGCGGCGTTTCTGATCATCGAGAACGCGGCGGATCGATTCGGCTTCGTCGTCACCGCGTTTCTCGAGTTTGGCTTCCGCTACGGTCTGTGCTTCTTGTCCGCGCTTTTCCAAGTGAGGGAGCAGTTCTTCGATGTCGCGGGGCATGGAAGATTGCAGCCGCCCGGCGATGACTTCGGGGACATTGGCGTGCGCGCCGGGGCGGAGCGAGCTTTCGAGCAATTCGAGCGTCCTGGCTTCCGCTTCGCGGGCGTAGGGCGTGAGGGTGCCACGCCGGCTGGCCGGCTCCGTCCATCGAGCCGTGACGGTGAGAATTTCCTCATGCAGCCGGACCGCGCCCGCGCCATACAGCGACAGCCGCCCGAGCAACACGACGCGGGGGATGGCGTCGGAGGTGTGGGTCAGACAAGCGCGGGAGAGGTCGTGATGAACGAAGCCCTGGGCGAGGAAGCGACCGAGCAGGCGTTGGACGACGCGGTGTTGCAGGTGGAGTTGAACGATGTCGTCGTCAATGCCCTCCGGGGCGGTGAACACGACCGGACGGATGGGGGATTCCTTGCGCCACTGGTAGCCGGTCTGGCCGTCGTCTGGCAGGGCGCGCAACGTGTCGAGCGTGGCGGACCATGACGGGTCCGCACCGTGGCGGGTGTCGAGGTTGGGGAAGGCGTAGCGGGGCGGCGTGTTGGCGGGCGTCGCGGTTTGCTGCAACGGTTCCGCGCCGAGTAATTCGAGTGAGCAGGAAAGCGTGTCGCGGAGTTGGTCCATGTCCAGGCCAATCCACTTGGAAGCGTCATTGATGCGGTTGCGCAGAAGGTCAATTTGCTGCTGCAATTTCTGGCGCTCGCGGGCGATTTCCAATTCCTCCTCCGCCGTGGCGCGCTGGTCGGCGTCCAAGTCCGCGCCTTCAATCGCGGCCGCGATTTTGTCGGCTTCATCGTGGCGGATGCCGACGCGGATGGTTTGGGCAAGCCGCTCCTCCAACACTTGGGCGAGGCTGCCGAGTTCACGGCGAATCGTCTCGGTCTTGCGAACGAGGGCGCGCAGGACGCGGTCTTCCGGGCGCTGCGTATAGACGAGGTAGTGACAGAAAACCTCGGGCGACGGTTGGAGCTTGCGGTCAATGCGGCCGTTGCGCTGCTCCAGGCGGCTGGGATTCCACGGCACATCGAAATGGAACAGGTTGTGGCAGTGGGCCTGAAGATTGATACCCTCGCGCGCAGCGTCGGTGGCCACAAGGATACGCAACGGGTGCTTTTGCGGATGCTCGTTGAAGGCGCGCTTGATGATCTCGCGTTTGTCGGGCGGCGTGGGGCCGTGATACACCTCGATGCGATACTCGGCAAGGTCCGTGTCCGCAATGGCGGCGCGGAGCATCTCGACAAGGTAACGCCTAGTATCGTCGTATTCAGTGAAGATGAGCAGGCGGAGGTCGTTCCATCTCGCACCTGACTGCGGGGACGCCTGGCCGGGCACGGCGACGCCGGGACACATTTTCTTCCGTATCCAGTCCAGCAGGTAGCGGACGCGGGCGTCGGGCAGGCCGCGGGCCTGGTCGGCGACCTTCTCCATTTCGGCGAGGAGGGCCTTCTCGCGGGGAACGTCGGCGCCTTGGGTGTTGCCAGCGGTGGCAGCCGTGGCGGCTTCGACTTCTTGGGCGAGCAGTTCGCCCTGATCTTCTTCCGAAAGTTGGGAACGGTCGTCATCGCGGTCGAAGCCCTGCGAGAGCAGGTCATGGTGCTGGCTGGATTGGCCAGGCGGGCTGCCCGCAGTGTCGGCGGCCCAGATGCGCTCCATCGTGCGACGATGGACAGCGAGCGTTCGGGCGAAGGCTTCGACTGAAGACAAGAGCCGCTGCTGCAAGTGCGAGACGAGAAGCGAGGCTTCGGCCTGCTTGCGCTTGGTCGCGCCCGCCATGCGCAACTGGCGGACTTGGCGGTATTGATCGAGGAGCTTGGAGAGCTTCAGCTCGGCGGCATCCGACGGCAGACCGGAGATGTCCACCTGCACCGGCTCGCGTTTGGGGAAGCCGCCAACGAGTTCGCGCAAGTCGTCCTTGAGGCGACGGACCATCACGCCGTCGAGGTTGCTCTTGAGAACCTTCACGCCACGAGTGAACCGCTGCGGGTCGAGTAGTTCGAGGAGGGCGCTGAAGCTGTTGGAGTGGCCGTTGTGCGGCGTGGCGGACAGGAATAGGCGGTGCTCGAAGCGCGGGGCGAGGTCGCGAATCGCGCGAGTGATGCGGGAATCAATGGCGTATTTCGCGCCGCTGGACGGGGCGGCGTGGTGGGCTTCGTCGAAAATCAGAAGCGACCCGGGGCGCAGATTGTCAAGCCAGTCGCGGAGCGGACCTGTGTAGGTTTCGTCAATGAGCAGCTTGTGGGAGATGAGGAAACGCGGAAATGTGGTCCACGGGTTCACGCCGTAGCCGCGTTCCTGGCGGATGCGCTCCAAATACGCGCGGTCAAGGATTTCGAACGTGAGGCCGAAGCGCGCTTCCAGTTCGTCCTTCCACTGGTGCAGCATCGAAGGTGGACAAGCCACAAGGATTTCCCGGACCCGGCGGCGAAGAAGCAGTTCGCTGGCGATAAGGGCAGCTTCGATGGTCTTGCCCAAGCCAACATCGTCGGCGATGAACAGGTTGACGCGCGGGAGCAGCAGCGCCTTGCGGAGCGGCTCAAGCTGGTAGGCGTCCAGGCGGATGCCGGCGCGGAACGGCGCTTGGAAGAGTTTCGGGTCGGTGGCGGTGACGCAGTTCCACCGGAGCGTGTGGATGAAGGCGCTGAAGTGGCGGGCGGGGTCGAAACCGTGTTTGCCGATGGACTGCCACGCCTCGCGGTCAAGAATCTCAGGGTCGAGTTCCAGTTCCCAAACGACTTCGAGCGGCTGGCCCTGGGCGTCATCGTCAAGGCACGCCATGCGGACCAGCGCGCCGGTGCTGGGGGATAGTTGGACGGATTCGACGAGGTAGGTGCGGGTGCGAATGCGGACGACCTGGCCGGCTTCGGGGAGGCGCGCACACGCGAGCGAACTCGCTGGCGTCGGCATGTTTAGCGTGGCGGGCATGTGCTGCTGCTGTCACTGAGGGCACCGCTGCCGGCCAAACTTCCGCCAATCTGCAAAGGCTGTTTCCATTGATTCCACCTGACGCAACACTGCTTTTGGTCCGGCGATGCTATGTCAAGAAAACGTCTTTACAATGAAAAACCCGGAGCACGGAAAATCGGCCACAAGCGTGACGTTTTCGCGTGCTTGACTTGGTCCGTCGCCTGCGATGCAGTGACGTCATGATTCTCTGTTTTGGAACCACGCCGGCCGTGCAGCGGGTAATGGTCTTACCCCAACTCACGTTGGATGCGGTCAACCGCGCTGTAACCACCCTCGACGGCGCCGCTGGGAAGTCGGTCAATGTGGCCAAGGTGCTGAAGTCCCTGGGCGAGCGTCCGGTCGCCCTGGGTTTTCTGGGCGGGGATCGCGGGGCGTTTGTGCGACGGGTGCTGGACGAAAAGGGCGTGGAAAGCGAGTTCGTGACGGTGGCGTCGCGGACGCGCGAGTGCCTTACCGTGATTGATAAGCTCACCGGCACGCATACTGAGCTTGTGGAGGAAAGCCTTCCGGCCACGTCGGCGGATTTCGACGCCCTTCTCGCCGTGGTGCATCGGCGGATCAGCGGCTGCCGCGCGTTGGTGATGTCCGGCACCGTTGCGGCCGGCGGACCGCTGGACTTGTACCTTCAACTGACGCGGCTGGCCCATAAAGCTGGCACACTGGCCGTGGTGGATGCTCAAGGAAGATCGCTTACGGAAGCGCTGGCGGCGCAGCCTGACCTGGTGAAGCCCAACCGCGCCGAACTGGCGGCCACCGTTGGACAGGCATTGAATGACGAGGCCGCCGTGAGGTCTGCGATGCGTGAGATCCAGAACCGCGGCGCCAGAAGAGTGGTGGTGACCGCGGGCGCTGGAGCGGTGCTGGCGTTCGATGGGCGGGAGTTTTGGAGGATCGTGCCGCCGCAGGTTGCCGTGGCCAATCCCATTGGATCCGGCGACGCGTTCACTGCGGGATTAGTTTCCCGGTTGGTCCGTGGCGATGATCTCGGTGAGGCCTGCCGCTGGGGAGCCGCGGCAGGCGCTGCCAATGCCCTTACGCTGATGCCCGGAGAACTCCGCAGGGAGGACGTGGAACATCTGGTGCGCAGGGCGAGCTTGAGTCTGGTTACGCCTTGAACGCCCCCAGCACGCACTACCAGTTCTCCACAAAGGCGATCGGGGGAAAGCGATGGGGAGGGCGCCGTTTCCTCGCGTGTTTCGCCTCCGCCCTCATCATGTCATTCCAAGTGCTCGATTTCAAAGCCTCGGGCCGCAAGGAATTCCGCAATGCTGAGTCGGTGGCATTCGGCGACGCGGCGCTCGGCACAAAGCAGGCACACCGGCGCTTCAAGACCGTCCAAGCGACTGACGAGCAGGTGGCCGGCGCATTGGATGAATGCCGCATAGCGCTCGCGCCAGTCCTCATACTCCCGGAAAACGTTGCCCAACTCCGGCAATGACCGATAACCGATGCCGGCGGCGGCGAAGAGCCGCTCGATGCCTTTGTCAGGCGTCTTCGCCCTGGCATAGACGCCCATGCTGGCGCGGTCGGGACGTAGGCGCACGTCAGCGACGGTGCGAACTCCAGCGGCGGTCATCCGCTTGGAACTGCTGCGCGACGGGGTGGAGGATTTCGATTATCTGACGCTGTTCGAGAAGGCGCGTGGCAAGGAAGCGATGCGGACTTTGATCGCCCGGGCGACGACTGATCTCAACACCTACACCAGCGGCCCACGCGGCGCAGACCCCGACGGTCTGCCGACTCACCCGCCGTGAGCTGCGGCCACCTGCGCTCAGCCCTGACCCGACGTGCCAACCGTCCCTCACGGGGCGCGGTCGGTGCCGACTTATCGAGGCGTTGCCGCCATTGGCGTCGGTTTTGAGTCGCCGTT
>CAINDV010000919.1 GCA_903847485.1 uncultured Verrucomicrobiota bacterium | reverse complement strand
GCTGTTACTGCCGGCGCTGACGAACGTGGTGTCGGTCTGGCACTACGACCTACAGGTGAAGGCGCTGCTGGGCGGCCAAGTGGTGTTGACCAATTTGTCGAGCCTGGACGGCGCGGTGACGGTGAGTGCCGACGGAACCAATAGCGTGGTGGACTTGTCCCGGCTAAGCACGGTGGCGGGCAATAGTCAGTCGGCTGCCTTTTCGGTCCAGAACGGCGGGGTAGTCAAACTGCCGGTGCTGGCGAGTGCGTGGGCCACCTTCACTGCGGGGAGCGGGTCAGGGCTGTGGCTGCCCTGGCTGACGGCGATCAACAACGGGGGTGTCACGCTCAACAGCGGCGGGACGGTTTCGCTGCCATCACTGGCGGTGTTCAACAACAGCAGCTTGGCTCTCAACAATGGCGGGACGTTGTCACTGCCATTGGTGGAAACCATGACCAACAGCAGCCTTACGGTCAGCAGCGGCGGCACCTTGTCATTGCCCAGTTTGACGAGCTATCGCAAAACTTACAACGTCAGCGCCCAGGTCTGGCAGGCCAGCGGAGCCTCCAGCCTGCTGTTACTACCGGCGCTGACGAACGTGGTGTCGGTCTGGCACTACGACCTACAGGTGAAGGCGCTGCTGGGCGGCCAAGTGGTGTTGACCAATTTAACGACCCTGGACGGCGCGGTGGCAGTGAGTGCCGACGGAACCAATAGCGTGGTGGCTCTCAATTCACTCACGGATTGTCCCGATTTTGGCACTTCGACAACATTCCTGGAAAAGAATACCGGACGAATCTTGCTCCCCTCGCCAGTGGACTTAACGGTCACTGGCATCGTCGGGCCTGCCACGGCATTGGCCGGTCAGCCGATTCAAATTTCCTGGACCGTGCGCAACCAAGGGGTGAATCCGGCCAACGGGCCGCGCTCGGATGGGGTTTGGTTGTCCACGGATCGGGTGGTGGGCGGGGATACGTTCCTGGGGCATTTCCCTGCCAGCACGGCGTTGGCGGCGGGGCAGGAGCAGGCGGTCACGAATACGGTCATTATGCCGCCGGGGTTGAGCAATAGCTTCTATTTCATCGTGATGGCGGACAGCCAATACCAGTTCTATGAGGCGGCGGCAGAGACGAACAACACGTTCATCGCCACCAATGCCATTGTGGTGTCGGCGCCGGACCTCACCATCACCAGCCTCACGGGCACGAACAGTTCGGCGAAGTTTGGGGACAAGGTATGGCTGTCGTGGGTGGTGAAGAATATCGGTTCGGTGCCGGCCAGCGGGTTGTGGCGGGATCGGGTGTATCTCTCGACAGGCGGGAGCGTGGCGGCGGATTCGGTGCTGCTGGCGGGCGGGGCCGGGCGCACGAACTTGGACGCCGGGCAGAGTTACACGAACTCCTTCGAGGTGACGCTGCCGCTCAATGCCGGGTTGGCGGCGAAGGGTTATTACCTGGTGGCGAAGGCCGACGCTTTCAACGATCTGGCGGAGGCGAATGAGGCGAACAACACGCAATACCGTTCGCTGTCGGTGACTTATCCGAATCTGCCGGACCTGGCCGTAGGACAGTGCGTCCCGCCTGTCTCTGGCATCCCCGGCCAGTCGGTGCCAGTAGTCTGGACCGTCACGAACGCCGGAGCCTCGACAGCCTCCGCGCCGTGGACGGAGGCGCTTTACCTTGTAGGAGACGAGGTAACGAGTCTCACGAATTCGGGCCAACTCCAAAGCCTCCTCACGTCGGCTCCTACAGTGGCGTGGGTGGCGGTGACGAATGATTTGGCGGCGGGCGCGTCGGTGACGCGGACGCAGTTGGTGGCGGTGCCGATGAGCGGGCCGGCGGGGGCGCTGAAGTTCGCGGTCTGGGTGGATCGCCAGGGCGATGTGGTGGAGCAGAGCGAGACTAACAACGCGGTGGTGGCGGAGTCGGCCACATGGGTGCCCCAGGTGCTGGCGTTGCAGGTGCCGGTGACGCGGGTGCTGGAGAACGTGGCTAACCCGAACCTCACGGGGCTGGTGAGCCGCAACGGCAGCCTTAGCAATGCGCTGACGGTGGCGTTGGCGAGTAGCCACCCGACGCGCCTGGCGTTCGGACCGCCTGAAGGCGGGACTACAAACATCGTCATCCCGGCAGGCGAGGCTTCCGCTCCGTTTAACCTGACGGTGGTGTGGGATCACGCGCCCGGCCCGGATCAGGTGGTGACGATCACCGCCACGGCGGCGGCGTTCAGCAACGCCACGGCGGTGGTGACGGTGGTCAACACGGACACGCCGACGCTCTCGGTGGTGCTGTCCAATCTCACGGTAATCGAAGGTGGCACGGTGACGGGCCGGGTGACGCGGAGTTACGCCACGGCCGAGCCACTGGCAGTGGCACTCAGCAGTTCGCAGCCGGTGCATCTTACGGTAACTAACCAGGTCATCATCCCGGCGAACGGGACTTATGCCGACTTTACGGCGAAGACGGTGGATGACTCATTGGTGGAGCCGCCCCGGAGTTTCTCAATCCTGGCCTCGGCGCTAGGTTACACGGGCGATGGAGCCTCGGTGCTGGTGTTGGATAACGACGTGCCGGAGTTGGCGCTGGTGGTGTCGGCGACGAACGTGATGGAGAACGCGGGTCCGCTGGCGCTGAGCGCGACGGTGTATCGCTCCATCGTAACTAAGCGGGCGCTCAACGTGGTCCTTCGTAGCAGCCAAACCAATGCGCTGTTGGTGCCGGCGAAGGTGACGATTCCGGCGGACCTGGCCTCGGTGCGTTTCTCCATCGCGGCGGTGAATAACACCCTGATGGACGGTGATAAGTCAGTGGTGGTGTCGGCGCAGACCCTGGATGACTTGCGCGGCGAGCCGATTGGCGCGGTGGCCTCGCAAGCCATCACGGTGCAGGACGATGACGGTCCGGGCCTGGCGGTGGCACTGGCGCGAAAGCTGGTGCCGGAGGGTTTGAACCCGGCGACGACGGCGGTAGTGTCGCGCAACACCCCGACGACTAATGACTTGGTGGTAACACTTACTTCGAGCCTGACTAACGAGGCGACGGTGCCAGTTAGCGTGCTCATTTCCAACGGCCAGACAAGCGCGACCTTTGTGGTCGTGAGTCTGAATGATGGTGTTACTGACGGTAGCCAGACGGTGACAATCACGGCGTCCGCGCCGGGCCTGGCCAGCGGCAGCGACACGTTGGTGGTGACGGATGAGAACATGCCGGACTTAGTGGTGGCTTGGGTGAAAGCGCCCACTAATGCGCTGACGGAGGCTTACTTCAGCTTCAGTTTCCGGGTGGAGAATCGTGGTCTCGCGCCCTCCTCGAACGCCATTTTGCAGAAGGTTTATCTCCCCACCGATCCCTACGTCGGCAATGACCTTCCGCTGATGGAGGTGGTCTTTACCGGTGGAATAACTAACGGACAGTATTTCGAGCAAGCCCTCTCCTCGCGGCTGCCCAAGACACCGGGTGACTACTGGGTGGTGGTGGTGACCGACGCCGACAACGCGGTGGCGGAGGTGTTGGAAGACAACAACGTGGCGATTACTGCCGTGCCGATTCATGTCGCGCCGGCTTACTCCGCTGTGGTGCAGACAGATGCCGGCGTGCTGACGAATCCGGGTCCGGTGGCGCTTTACGGTCACGCGACGGCGACCGGCGGCGGCCCGGCGGCGCAGGCGATGGTGAACATACACCTGGAAGTGCGCGGCTATCACCGGGTGATTAGTGCCATCGCCAACAACTACGGCGACTTCGCGACGACCTTTTATCCGCTGCCGGGTGGGGCGGGGCATTACTTCATCGGCGCGGCGCATCCGGGGACGACTAACTGGGTCGCGCAGGATGAGTTCACCATGCTGGGGCTGAAGTTTGATCCGGCCAAGCCCACGGCGCGGGTGGTGGAAGGCGGCTCGGCGGTGGGGCAGTTACGGGTGAGTAACCTGGCGGATATGCCGCTGACTAACGTGGTAGTGTCAGTGGTAAGTCACTCAGCTAACCTACTCGCCACGGCTAACCTCAGCAGCAACGTGCTGCCAGCGTTGGGCGACTTGACGCTGGCGTTCGCAGTAACAGCCATCAGCGCCGCGCCGGCGCAAGCCTCGGTGGTGCTGCGGGTGACCAGCGCCGAAGGAGTAAGTGCGGACTTACCCATCGCGGTGACGGTGGAACCGCTGCGCCCGGTGTTGGTGGCGCGGCCGGCGTCGCTGACGGCGGGAATGTTGCGCGGCGGGACGGTGGCGGTGGAGTTTGAAGTGGTGAACGAAGGCACGCTGGCCAGCGGGCCGATCAATGTGCTGACGCCGGCGCTGGCCTGGCTGCATGTGGCGTCGGCCAACCCGCTGCCGTCGCTGGCACCGGGGGCGACTAATAAGGTATCGCTGCAACTCAAGCCGCCGGCGGACCTGGCGCTGGGGCCGTATCAAGGCACGCTGGTGTTGCTCGGCACGGACGCCAACGTGACGGTGCCCTTTAACTTCCGGGCCTTGTCCGAGGCCAAGGGCGATCTCAAGATCGAGGTGCTGGACGAGTTCACTTTGTTCTCCACCAACGCTCCCGGTGTGACTAATGCGCTGGTCATCTTGAGCGATGCGGTAAGTGGGGCGGTGGTGGCAACTAATAGGACCGATGCCACGGGCACCTTGTCGCTCACTAACTTGGCGGAAGCTTATTACCAACTCGACATTACCGCCAGCAACCACGCCAGCTACCGGGCGACCATACTATTGCTGGCTGGGCAGACTAACTCAGTGAAAGCCTTCCTGGCTTACGAGACGGTGAAGTATTACTGGACAGTGGTGCCGACGGAGATCGAAGACCGGACGCGGTTAGTGGTGGAAACGACCTTTGAAACCTTCGTGCCGGTGCCCATCGTGGAGATCATTCCGCCGGTGGTGGATTTGCTGGATTACCCGAATGGCGGACAGTTCGAGGTGATGATTACCAACCACGGCTGGATCGCCGCGCAAGAGTTGCGCTACAGCATTCCGAGCCATCCGTGCTGGGAGATCAAGCCGATGGTGGAAGACTTGGGCACGCTGCCGGCGTTCAGTTCCATCAAGATTCCGGTGACTATCCGACGCCTGGGAGACTCAGGCTGCCAGCCATGCGAGTTTGTGGGCGGGGTGAACTGGAAGGTGTATGCGGCGAACCTGACTAACAGTTACTTCACGCCGCAGTTCTTCATCAATGCGGGCTTCGATTGCGGCGTAGCCGTGGCTCCGGGCGGAGGCGGCGGCGGTGGCGGCGGTGGCTCGTTTAGTGGGCCGGTCATCGCGGTGTCCGAACCGCCGTGCTGCGCGGTGCAGGTGAAGCTGCGCATTGACCAGGAAGCGGTGATCACGCGCGATGCCTTTTCGGCGGCGCTGGAGTTAGTCAATGGCAGCGCTGGCGCGCTCACCGGTGTGGGTGTGGACGTGGAGATTCGCAACCGGCAGGGTGAACTCGCCGGCGACTTATTCGCTGTGCGCGGCCCGACACTTAGTGGTATAGGAACCGTGGATGGCAGCGGGGTGGTGAATCCTATGTCCACCGGCAAGGCTAGTTGGGTGTTGATCCCGACTTCGGAGGCCGCGCCCACTAATGAGGTGGAGTATCTCGTGAGCGGGACGTTGAGCTATGTGCAAAGCGGCGTGCCGTTGCGGATTCCGCTGGCACCGACTTCCATCAAGGTGCTGCCCAACGCGGCCTTGCAGGTGAAATACTTCCTTCAGCGCGATGTGTTCAGCGACGATCCGTTCACCGAAGTGATCGAGCCGAGCGAACCTTTCGCCCTGGCGGTCATGCTCAACCTTCTATGACATCTATGTGTCGGACAATGGCGGGCCGTTCACTCTCTGGCTAAGTCAGACCACCGCCACCGGAGCCATCTATCCGGGCGTGGCGGGCCACCGCTATGGTTTCTACAGCGTGGCGGTTGACCGGGCCGGCAACCGAGAGAGTGCCCCAGGCATGCCTGACGCACAGACTAAGGTGACGCTGTTCAACGTCGCGCCGGTGCTGGTCGTCGGCACGAATCAGACGGTGGACGAAGGCGCGACGGTGTTCATCGCTAATTCGGCCACGGATGCCAACGCCGAGCAGATACTTACCTTCAGCCTGGGCGTTCCTCGGCCGGCGGGCGCTTATATTAATCCCTCAAGTGGCTTGATTACCTGGCCGACCAGCGAAGCCACCGGTCCCAGCACGAATCTCTTCACGGTGATTGTGGCTGACAGCGGCTTACCGCCTATGAGTGCCACTTGTCTACTTGCGCGCCTTCCGTTTGCCGGTGGGCTGGCCGCGGACCCGCTCCCGCCTCCGCTCCCGCATCTTCTCGTGCGGTGACCGCGCGGCGGCGGCGCGGCGCTGGCGGACGCGCACCGGTTCGATGGTCTGGATGCGCGATTTAGGTGCCAGCACAATCGGACAGCCTTCGTAGCCGAACGCCTTGCGCATCTGATCGGCCAGATACTTGGAATACTGGTCGGAGAACAATTCCTTCCGATTGACAAACAGCAGGAACGTCGGTGGGGAAAGCCGGACCTGCGTGGCGTAAAAGAACTTCAACCGCAGCCCCTGCGCCGAGACCGGCTGCCGCTGCTCGACGGCGTCGTGCAACGTGCGGTTGAGCAGCGACGTGGGGATCTTCTGCCGCAACTGGCTGGCCACGTAACGCACCGCTTCCAGCAGGCGGTCCAAGTGAAAGCCGGTCAGGGCCGAGGTGAAAATCACCGGCGCATAATCTAGGAAGAACAGTTTCTCCTGCACCCACTCGCCAAACTCGGCCAGCGCGCTGGGGCGGTTCTTCGAGTGAATCTTCCGCTGCCCGCGCTCCCGGGCTTGCATCTCCTCCGCCTGCGCCACGCGGACCTTTTCCTCGAACAGATCCCATTTGTTGACCACTACGATGCAGGCCTTGCGTGCCTCGATGATCTTGTCAGCAATCTTCTTGTCCTGCTCCAGAATGCCCGCCTCGGCGTCGAGCACGAACACCACGATATCGCTGCGCTCAATGGATTCCACCGCGCGCTGGACGCTGAAGAACTCGATCGAGTCATCCACGCGCCGGGTCTTGCGCATCCCGGCGGTGTCAATGAGCACGTAGTCTTCGCGCACACCCTCGGTGTCCACTTGGAACGGCACATCCACCGAATCGCGCGTCGTGCCGGGCACGGGACTGACGATGACGCGCTCCGAGTCGGTGAGGGCGTTGACGAGGGAAGACTTGCCGACGTTGGGCCGGCCGACGATGGCGAGCTTCAATGGGCCGGGCGGCAAAGAACGCACAGTCGGGGCGGGCACCTCGCCGGTTTCCGTGGGCGGCTCCGCAGCCGTTTCGGAGGGCGGCTCGACTGCCGCCAGCGGCTCGGCCACCAGCGCCGGCAGCCGCGCCATCGCTGCGTCCATCAAATCATCCATCCCGCGCCCATGAATCGCGCTCACCGGATAGACAGTGTCGAAACCCAGCGCCGTGAATTCCGCCGTTCGATCCTCCAGGCCGGTGTGGTCCACCTTGTTGGCGGCCACGAGCACCGGCTTGCCGCAACTCCGCAGGCGCAAGGACACTTCGCGGTCCAGCGGCACGACGCCTTCCTGCACGTTCACCACGAGGATGATGACCTGGGCGGTCTCAATGGCGATATCTACCTGCTCGACCGCCGCCTTGATAATGACATCGTTGGCCCGCTCGCGGCGCAGCAGGCCGATGCCGCCGGTGTCCACCAGCGAGAACGGCCGGCCGTGCCACTCCGCCTCCGCGCTGATGCGGTCGCGCGTGACGCCGGGTTGGTCGTGGACGATGGCAATGCGGCGGCCGACAAGGCGGTTAAAGAGGGCCGACTTGCCGACATTGGGCCGACCGACGATGGCGATGATGCCTGACATGAGATGAAGGTGCCCGAACGGCGGCTGGCAAGGAAGGCAAAAGGCCGTTGGCGGTTCGGCGCCGACGGCCAGGTGCCCGTCGGCGACCAACGCCACCCTATTGCTGCCCCGCCCCCGTTCCTGCGTCATCCGCTGCCTACGCCCAAGCGGCGACATCTACCACCTCCGCCACGCCCCAGACCCAAAGGCCAAAGCCATCGTCTTGCTCCAGGCCCGTTCTGCTGAGACCATTCCAACTTTGATCGCACACTCGAGGCCTTTCAAAACCCCGTAGCCACCGACGTTAGTCGGCACAAGCATCTGAAATTGGCGCGGACTAATGCCCGCGGCTACGGGGTTCTGAAAGCGGCTCACTCTTTTCCAATTGTGGGTGCTACACGACAACCGTCCGGAAAAGGCTTGCCAGGTGCCCCCTGATATCGTTCACTTGGCTTCGCAGCATGCGCGTTCTGGCCTGTCTTATACTCCACCTTCAAGCCACGCTCGCATGGCAACGCGCCGGTATCCATTCCACATGAAGACTAAAACAACGTCCTATGCCCGCTGCGGCCTGCTGGTCGGCGGCAACTGGACCATTGACCAGATCAAGCTGCTTGACGCCTATCCGCAGCCGGAACAGCTCGCCAGCATCCGCGGCCAGTCGCAAAGCCCCGGGGGCGCGCCCTACAACGTGCTCGTGGACCTGGCCGTCGCTGGTGCCCCGTTCCCGTTGAGCGCGGCGGGAATGCTCGGCAACGATGCCTACGGCGCCAGCATCCTGGCCGAGTGCAAGAAGCTCAAGATTGACACCAAAGGCGTCCAAACGACCGACCAGGTGGCCACGTCCTTCACCGATGTGATGACGGAGGTCAAGGGCGGCCGACGGACCTTTTTCCACTTCCGCGGGGCCAATGCCCTCTGGCAGGGCGACGGGCTGGATTTCAACAAGCTGAAGGCGAAGATCTTTCACTTGGGCTACCTGCTTCTGTTGGATGGGTTGGACGCGGAGGACGACGACTATGGCACCAAGGCCGCCCGCCTGCTGGCGGCCGCGCAGGCCGCCGGCGTGAAGACCAGCCTCGATGTCGTCACGGTGGACAGCGACCGCTACCGGGAAATCGTTTCGCCCGCGCTCAAGTTTGCGGATTACCTCATCATCAATGAAGAAGAGGCCGCGCGCATCACCGGCTTCAAGACGCGCGAAGCCGGCGGTCAAATTGACACCGTCTCCCTGCGCCACGCCGCCGGGGCGCTCCTCCAGCTCGGCGTCAAGGAACTCATCGTCATCCACTTCCCGGAAGGCGGCTTCATGCGGACCCGCCGCGGCGAAGATGTCTGGCAGTCCTCGGTCAAGCTCCCGGCCAAGGCCATCGCCGGCAGCGCCGGTGCGGGCGACGCCTTTTGCGCCGGGGTGCTCTGGGGCTTGCACGAAGGCTGGGATCTGCCCCAGTGCCTGAAGACGGCCGTCTGCCTCGCCGCCGCCTGCCTGACCGACGCCACCACCACGCGCGGTCTCAAACCCCTGGCCGACTGCCAGGCGCTCGGCAAGAAATACGGCTTCCGCCCAGCCTTGGAACGGGCGGACTTCTGAGTCGCTGGAAACCTCCCTCCTTAAAAGCAAAGCCCGCCGTTCAGGCGGGCTTTACGTTGCCCAGCGGAGCCGGTCGGGCGCTCAAGCGCGCTCCATGTATTTGCCGGTTCGGGTATCAATCTTGATCTTCTCCCCGGTCTTGATAAACAGCGGCACTTGGACGCTAATGCCCGTTTCCAGCGTCGCGGGCTTCTGAACGTTGTTGGCGGAATCGCCGCGGATGCCTTCCGGGGCATCGGTGATCGTCATCACCACGGACGAGGGCAGTTCGATGGCCACCACCTTGTCCTCCACAAACGTCACCGTCACCGACCCGTTCTCGACGAGGAAATTTTTGGCGTCACCGACCACCTCTGGAGAAAGGGTGACGGTCTCGTAATCTTCCGGGTTGGTAAAGACGAAGTCCTGGCCGTCCTTGTAGCTGAACTCCATTTTAACGGTGAGCATCGGGATGGGTTCGATGCGCTCGCTGGAGTTGAAACGCACGTCGGAGGACTTGCCGGTGCGGATGCTGCGCAGCGTGGCTTGGACGAAGGCGCGCAGGTTGCCCGGCGTGCGATGCTGAGAGTCCAGGACGACACAAATGTCGCCGTTGTAATTGATCGCCATGCCGCGGCGGAGGTCGTTTGCTGAGGCCATAAATTGATTCGGTATTCGGTTTATCATCCCCGCCGTCAGGCACTCGGCCAAACGCGGGGAGCCGAATAGTAGCCTAGAAACCGCCCGGCGCAAGCTTCCAGAAATCGTTTGTGCGGCGGGGCGTGCATGGTCGCTCCAGGTTCAGACGCTGCACCCTTGCCAGCCCGGACCTAGCGACTACGCTGGCCACCGTCGCTATGCCGATGCTGCTGAAAAACCACACCTCCGGCCAGTTGTTCGCCGGACTGGCGCACGCGGGGGTGACGCCGCATCTGGCCCGCCGGCTTCTGGCGGCGGCCGTGCGGCGCGGGACACTGCCCGCCTTGGGCAGCGACCTCCCCGCCCGGCTGCGTGACGACCTCCGAAAATTGACCGCGATCCCTCATTTGACACCGGTGCGGAAAACCGTCTCGCCGCGCGACGGTTTCACCAAGTATTTGTTCCAAGGACACGGGCCAGGCCAGTTCGAGGCGGTGCGCATTCCGCTCCTGCACCGGCCCGACGACCTCAAATATGTGGCGTGCGTGAGTTCCCAGGTCGGTTGTGCGATGGGCTGCGCGTTCTGCGCCACCGGGCGGATGGGGTTTGGCCGTCACCTGGCCGCGTGGGAAATCGTGGATCAGGTCATCAAGATTCAGGCGGACTCGGCGCATCCGGTGCGCGGCGTGGTCTTCATGGGCATGGGCGAACCGCTGCTCAACTACGACGCGGTGATGACGGCGGTGCGGATTCTTTCCGAGCCTTGTGGCCTGGCCATCGCCGCCAAGGCGATTACGATTTCCACGGTGGGCATTCTCGCCGGCATCCGCCGCTTCACGGCTGAAGGACTTTCCGCCCGGCTCGTGGTTTCGCTGACCAGCGCCGATCCACGGCAGCGCCTCGAGTTGTTGCCGGTCGAAAAGGCGAATCCCACGCCGGACCTCATCCAGGCCCTCCGGGAATACCACGCCGCCACCGGCCAGCGCGTCACGCTCGCCTGGACGATGCTGTCCGGGATCAATGTCAGCGCGGAAGCCGCCCAGCGGTTGGCGGATTTGACCCGCGGCCTGCCGATCAAGCTCGACCTGATTGATGTCAATGATCCCACCGGTCGTTTCCTGCCGCCCTCAGCGGTCGAACTGGATGCCTTCCGCGATGCCCTCCGCGCCCGGTTGGCCATGCCCGTGGCGCGGCGCTACAGCGGGGGGCAGGATATTCACGCCGCCTGCGGCATGTTGGCGAGCAGTCCAGGGCAATTCGACCCGCGACCGATTTCGCGCCCAGGACCGATGCCGGATCAAGCTTGAGCCAAGGCCGCCTTCCGCCTTCCGCCTTCCGCTTTCTGCTTTCCGTTTTCCGCTCTCAGAACCCCCGATTCGCCTTCAACAGCAGCACAGCGCCCACGGCTTGAAACAGGAAGTCCGGCACCCAGATGAGGTATTGGGGAAAGGCTTCTGGCCGCGCGTCGAGATGCCCGGCCATCACGACGAAACCGTAGTAAATGATCACCAGCACCAGCGCCACGGCGATGCCTACGTTCGTCTCGCGCCGGTGCATCCGGACGCCCAGAGGAATGCCCAGCAGCGTGAAGCCGAAGCAGGCGAACGAAAAAGCAACCTCCCGGTTCAACTGTACCCGCAACGGCGTCAGCGCCTCGCTAAGTTCCTTCTCCTCAGCACCGGACGCCGCACCCAAACGCTGTTCCATTTTCCGCAACTCCGCCCGGAGTTGTGTGAAGGTCATGTCGCTGAGGCTCACCGCCCCCCGCTCCTTGTCGCCTGGATTGAAATCCAGCGGCGGCGACGTCCACTCGCCGCCGTATTGCGGCAGCCATTGGTCGCCCATGCGGGTCAAGGCGCGGGCGTTGAAGAGATGGACTTCGAGCGTCTGGTTGGTGACGTTGACCTCAAAGTAACCACGCGGCGCACGGATTTTCATGGTCACGTTGGTGCCGTCTTGCAGTAGATAGACCATGACGTCGCTGAGGTTGCGCCCGTCGTTGCGCCCGACATAGAAAATGAAGCCGGGAATGTCCGTGACGTAACGCCCCTCCGGCAGCGCGGCGCTGACCAACTGCACCCGCATTTCGCGGATCAAATCCAGATACGCCACGCGGCTCATGGGACCGAGATAGAGATTGATGGACGCGCACACTCCACACAGCGCCAGGCTGAAGAGCAGGATAGGCCACGCCAGCGACAGCAGGCCGATCCCGCTGGCGCGGGCGGCGGTCAATTCCTGGTCCGCGCTGAACCGGCCAAACACCAGCAGCGTCGAGGTCAACATCCCCATTGGCAGCGCATAGACCAGCACAAAGGGAATCAGCAGCCCGATCGCCCGGGCGACGATGCCGAACGACGCCTGGCCACCCACGAGCAACATCAACACCTCGCGGAGCACATTGCCCAGGAGCATGACCCCGGTGAACACCAACACGGTGAGAACCAGCGCAGCCACCACCTGGCGCAGCAAGTATTTGTGAAGCGTCTTCAAAAAATCGGCCCGCACACCGCGCGAGCGGTCGGAAGGATGGGCCACGAACCGCCTGAGTCAAGACACGCGAAGGGTTTTCGTTGCCGCCATCCGCAGATAGCCCATCATCCGGCGCGTGTCGAACATCACTCCCACTCCCACCCGCCCCGGCGTGCGTTGGTGGCCTGCCCTGACCGTCCTCGCGCTCGGAGCGGCGGCGCTCGCCTGGATCTGGGGCGGCGAGCGCCCTCACGTCCAGGCCCGAAACCTTCAGAGCTTCGCCGTCGTCATCATCGCCGCGTTGCTGCTGCTCATCTGGTGCCTGGGCTTCTCCAGGCTGCGTTGGAAAACCAGGTTCGGAATCTTTGGCGCGGTCGTTCTCATCGGCTTGGCGGCGGGTTTGCTCCTGCGGATACGCGGTGTAAGTGGCGACCTCGTTCCCATTCTCGAATGGCGGGCGGCCGTAGGGGAAAGGATGAAGGATGAAGACAAAAGGATGAATCCCCTTCCGGTTCCTGAAAAGCGAAGCGAATCGCCCGCAATCGAGGGCGCGGGCTGGCCGCAGTTTCTTGGCCCAAATCACGACGCCACGCTCGCCGGACCGAAACTTGCCCGCGACTGGCAGGCGTCTCCACCGCAGCTCGTCTGGCGCCGGGCCGTCGGTCCAGCGTGGTCCGGCTTCGCGGTGGCGCGCGGACTGGCTTTGACGCAGGAACAGCGCGGGCCGGAAGAACTCGTGACTTGCTATGACGCCGCCACCGGTGCGCCGTTTTGGGTGCATAGCGATGTTGCCCGCTACAACACCACCATCGGCGGTGATGGCCCGCGCGCCACGCCGACGATTGACGGCAACCGCGTCTTCACGCTCGGTGCCACCGGGCGGCTCAACTGCCTCGACCTGGCGACCGGCAAGCCGATCTGGTCCAAAGACATCATGCAAGACAACCAAGGCACCGTGCCGGCGTGGGGGCTGAGCGTTTCGCCACTGGTGCTGGGCGATTGGGTCATCGTCAATGCCGGCGGGGCGGCGCAACGTTCGCTGGTTGCCTATCGCAAGGAAACCGGCGCGTTCGCCTGGGGCGGCGGCACGGATCGGGCCGGATACAGTTCGCCGACGCTGCATGAACTGGGCGGGGTAAGGCAGATCCTCATCTTCAACCACTCCTCCGTGGCGGGGCACAGCGCCGAGACAGGCCGGCTACTCTGGAGCTATCCCTGGCCGGCCAGTCATGTGCATGTGGCCAATCCCGTGTCGGTCGCCTCGGATCGCATCGTCGTCTCCAGCGGTTACGGCAACGCGGCCGAGATGCTCCAACTGCTGCCCGGCACCAATGGCAGTTGGACCACGCACCGCCTCTGGCGCAGCGCGAAACTCAAGGCCAAGATGACCAACTTCGTCCATCGCGACGGCTGTCTTTACGGCCTCGACGACGGCGTGCTGGTCTGTCTCGACGCGGCGACCGGCGACCAGAAATGGCGGGGCAGCCGCTACGGCCACGGGCAGATGATCCTGGTGGGCGAACTGCTCCTCGTCACCGCTGAGAACGGCGAAGTCCTGCTGCTGGAAGCGAAGCCGGATGCCGTCCGCGAACTGGGCCGCTTTACGGCCTTCCACGCAAAAACCTGGAACTCGCCTGCGCTGGCAGGCGACCACCTCTGGTTGCGCAACGACCAGCAAGCCGCCTGTTTCCGGCTGCCGCTGGCACCTTAGCCGTAACAATGCAGTAGCTATTGGGGCCACTGTTGGTACTGGCGAGTGACGGTTTCATGCGGCTTGGCGCAGGTCCTTCGCGAGCGAATCCGGGCATCTTGCCCAACAAATTCGCGGGGCCACGAATTTCTTGAACGTATGGGTTATCGGCAAAGACACGAGAAATTGGGGCCAGTGC
>CAINDV010000918.1 GCA_903847485.1 uncultured Verrucomicrobiota bacterium | reverse complement strand
CGCAGGTGAGGTCCACAATGGAGCCGTCGGCCGTGGGCACGCGCACGGCGTAGCCGTCCAGCTTGCCCTTGAGCTCGGGGATGACCGTGGTGACCGCCCGGGCCGCGCCGGTGGTGGTGGGGATGAGGGACAGACAGGCGGCGCGGGCGCGACGGGGGTCTTTGTGAGAGCCGTCGAGAATGCGCTGGCTCATGGTATAGGAATGTATGGTGGTCATCAGGCCGTGCCTGAAGCCGAAGGCGTCGCTTAAGGCCTTGGCCACCGGTGCCAGGCAGTTGGTGGTGCAGGAGGCGGCGGAGATGAGATGATGGTTCTTGGGATCGTAGTCCTGCTCGTTGACGCCCATGACGATGGTCTTCACCTCGCCCTTGCCGGGCGCGGTAATGATGACCTTCTTCGCGCCAGCCGCGAGGTGGGCTTTCGCCTTCTCGCTGTCGGTGAACAGGCCGGTGGACTCGATGACGACGTCCACGCCGAGGGCCTTCCAGGGGAGCGTGGCGAGGTCCTTGACGGCCCCGACGCACTTGATCCTGTGGCCGTTGACGACCAGCGTGTCTGGCTCCTCAAGCGCCGGGTTGCTCTTCTCCGTGGTCACGGGGTGCTTGAACTTGCCGTGGACGGAGTCGTATTTCATCTGGTAGGCGAAGTAATCCGCATCGGTGGACACGTCCACGACCGCGACGACGTCAATTGATTTGCCCAGCAACCCCTGATCACAGAGGGCCTGGAACACCATCCGGCCGATGCGGCCGAATCCGTTGATTGCGACTTTTGTAGCCATAGTTTTTAGATTGAAAACCGAGCGCGGATGTTAGGAATAGAAGCTCCGCCGTCAACGATGAATCGCCCCCGGCCACAAGTAAGAGCGGAGCTAAATCTGGCCATGAGCGGCAGAAACTCTGGTTCCAGCCCGCCGCGCGGCTTTGGGAACCGCCCCGTGGCCCTCGACATACCGGGCAGGCCCATCCGGGCACCGCCCTCGGGTAGTAGTAGTGGGGAGCCGTCCTCGGCTGCCATCGTCCCGGCAACCGTCTCGGTTGTCGTTCGACAGGCGGGGCGCCTGTTCGGGCCGAACAGGCTGGAAGCCTGTGCCACTACGTTGCCGCTGCTTAACCGGTTCAAGGGCGCAAGGCGCGTATTTGTTCGGGGAAATCTACCCATGAACCTCTGCGCGGAGCGCCAACATTCTTGTCGGCCAGGACGCCTGCTGACGCCGGGGCCGACAAAAATGTTGGCGTAGTGGCACAGGCCTCCAGCCTGTTCGGCTCGAACTGGCTGGAAGCCTGTTCCACTACCCGGTTCATGGGAATGGAAAAGCCACGTCGTGCTCCCCTCGTTCCTTAACTCAACAGCAATGCACCCCGGCCCTTTCCTGCCCGGGGAATGAGAAGGTGCCCGAAGGGCGGGTGAGAGGGCAGCCCGGTTCCTTGCCGGAGCGCCTGATTTCATACCGTGGGGTTCTCCTTACGTTTGCTCTTCCAGTTTTGAAATCGGCGCGCCTGATTGCCAATCAGTGGGGGGGCACAGCTTAGGCGGCGACCGTTGCGAGTCCGCGCATTGCCGGAGCGGCGCGTCGGCATTAGTCTTCGCCCGCCGGGACGGCCCGGCGGAAGCATGTTTACGTGGAACCCAGCCGATTACGCGGCGAACTCCTCGGCCCAGATGGCTTGGGCGAAGGAGTTGATCGCCCGTCTGTCGCTGCGCGGCGACGAGCGCATCCTGGACGTCGGCTGCGGCGACGGCCAAGTGACGGCCTTGCTGGCGCGGGCGGTGTCGCGGGGGCGAGTCGTGGGGTGCGACAGTTCACCGGAGATGGTCGCCCACGCCCGGGAGCAGCACCGGCGGCGCAACCTGCAATTTGCGCTGGCGGACGCCCGCGACCTGCGACTGCCGGGGGAATTCGACGTGCTCTTTTCCAACGCCGCGCTGCATTGGGTGGACGATCACCGCGCGTTCCTGCGGGGTGCCGCCAAGGTTTTGCGGCCAGGCGGTCGGCTGATGATTTCCTGTGGCGGTTGCGGCAACGCGGCGGAGGTCTTCGCCGCCGTCCGCGCCGAACTGCGCCGCGCGGTGTGGCGGGACTGTTTTCGCCGAATGGAGCCAGCCTATTTTTTCCACCGTGCGGAGGAATACCACGCGTGGCTGACGGCGGCAGGGTTTATTGCGGACCGGGTGCGCCTAGCGGAGAAGGACGGCGCGCATCCGGGACGAGAAGGCTTCGCCGCATGGTTCCGCACCACATGGTTGCCTTACACCCAGCGCGTGCCTGAAGACCGCCGGGAAGCATTCGTCACCGCCGTGACTGACCGCTACCTGGCCAAGTATCCGCCCTACGCTGCCGGCGCGGTGTATGTCCGCATGGTGCGGTTGGAAATTGAGGCGGTGCGGACTGAGACTGGCTAAGCCGAGTCTAGTAGAGGGTGTTGTGAAAGTTTTCAGAAAAGCCATGAATGATTGGGAAATGGTTATGAATCCGTGGTGCAAACAAAGAATCTGTAAGCCGCAGGCTGCCTCCCTCGGCAAAACCACCACGAAACCATTGTCCCAGCGATGAAATCGCATTTTGCCTTCGAGGTCTCATCGTGGCCGTAGGAATCTCCATTCTGCGAATTCTCCAATAAAAGCGCTGGTTTGCATTTCGACTTTCGCAACACCCTCTTCTAGTTTTGTTCGCACACCCTTTTCTAACTTTGTTTGCTACACGACACCGGCTGTTATACACCTGCGCATAACTAAAGCTACATGCGATTGAGCAAAGCCATGTCCAGCGGGGCTTTGCGTAGCTTCTGACGTTTGTATCTTGGGGGGGAAGGTGCCCTTTTGAGCGGTTTCCCGTTGATTTCCTGGCTTTCCTTG
>CAINDV010000917.1 GCA_903847485.1 uncultured Verrucomicrobiota bacterium | reverse complement strand
GTGAGCCAATGCGCCCGCACGAAACTGGTCACGCCCGCGGAGTCGCTGCGGACACTCATGGCGACCAGGACCACGAGCAACCACAGATAGGTGCGCTGGCGGGCGCAAGCGGGGCGGAGGGCGGCCACGGCGGTGAACCAATGAATCCAGGGTAACATAATTGCCCCCCGATCGATCACCCCCGGTCGGACAAATACCGTCCGCCCCTCAAAGATTCGGCCGGCTCGCCGCGAGCCGTTCGCGGCCCCGCCGGGCGCTCAGCCCCGCTGAAAACCCGTCACTCTTCAGTAAATAGTGTCTGACCGGAAACGCGTGTTGTGGGCGGCGGCGGGGCACGCTCGGCGGCAGGGACGTGCGGAAAATGGGTGGTTTTCCGTGTTGCGTGGCCAAAGGGGGCGAAATTCGCCGGCGCGGGCGACACTACGCCAGTCGGTCTGGTCTCCCGGTGGCGCACGGGGCGCCCTCAGGCCGCCAAACGCATTGGCTTCGCTGCTGCCTGTGCCCGCGCCAGCAGCTCCCGCCCAATCACATGTAGGTTGTAACTTATTACTCCATAGCCCACGTAGCGCCGATAGCCGATCAGTCCCACATCCAGGCAGCGGTTCAGTCCGTGGTGTTCCAGACTGTTAATTTCGCTTTCCACCGCGCTGTGCGCCCGCCGCAGCGCTACAAACTTCTTCTCGTGTTCGCGCTGCGTCTCGGCCGTGTTCTTCTCACCGCGCTTGAGCTTTGTCCCTTACTTTAGGGACATGACGTTTCCACTCACGGTGCTATATTCATGCCCGAACGACAGAGGTTCTGTCGTCCTTGTGATGACAGTAATGAATATTTTGCCGAAAACAGATTCAGTGCGAAGCGGCTTCACCTTGATCGAACTGCTGGTGGTCATCGCCATCATCGCGATCCTGGCCGGGCTGCTGCTGCCGGCGCTGGCCAAGGCTAAGCAAAGGGCGCTGCTGGCCAACTGTCTCTCCAACCTCCACCAGTTGGGCGTCGCCAACTTTCTCTACACTTCCGACTACAACGACCGGTTTCCATTTTCCGGACGGTCTTGGCCTCAGTTGCCATTTATTGATGTCTTGAACCTCACCGACACATACATCAGCACGAACAACCGGAGTTTCTACAAATGCCCAGCCGACCGGGGGAAGGGCTGGAATTTCGAGATCGCGCCGGCGCTCGGGCTGGCGACGAACCAGTTGCCGTTCCCGTGCTCTTACGCTTACTACCAGCAGTTTTATACGGATGACAATGGGGGCGGGCTGGTGCAGCGAAAGATGACCGACGTGCGTTATTCGACACGCAAAGCGATGCGGGCCTGTTTCGCCAGCGTGCCGGGCAAGTATTTCGACATCGCCGCTCCGAATATCGGCTTTGGCGGTCACGGTCCCACAGGAATGTCTCTGTTATTTGTGGACGGGCATAGCCAGTTCCCCCGTTGGAAGCAACTCGTGCCGACCGCCTATGGCGGTACTACCGGCACCAGTCCAGTGTATAACTTCGATTGGACCTTAAATGGATTGCTAGGGTTCGATCAGAATTGAGAGGATGGGCAGGCGATGGTTTCGGAATTTGAGGCAATCTCAACAAATCCAAGAACAAAGTTCACGATAAACACATAAATACAAAGATCAAAGTCACCCGCCCGGCTTCGCTTTCGCAAGGTTGGGCATCACACACAGGAAACAACAACACTAAACAAAACAAAAGTCTATGAAACATACATCCAAACTCATTGGCCTGGGTGCCGTTCTGGCGTTCTCGGCGCTACCGGTTCAGGCCCAACAGGCCGTCGGACGGTGGAACCTCGGTGAACAGGATCCCGGCGCAGTCTCCGGGAATCCTGGAGACAGTCCGACAATCGACGCTGTCGGCACGAACAACCTGGTTGTTACTGCTGGCACTCCGTACTATACTAACAACACTCTAGGCGGAGGCAGCACGTTGGCCATGGCGTTTGACGGGGCCAGTTGCTATCAGGGGTCCGTGATTGCAAATGGGGCCGGCTTCGACGCGCTCTACGGCAGTCTAGATTTCAACAATTTCAGTCTGTCTTGCGACGTCTATATGACTGCGGTAGGCAGTGGCGGTTTTAGCTTTCCGGTGAGCATGGGCGCAAACAGTGGGGGGGTTGCCCCGGTTGAAGTTGGCGGCAAATGGTATCTGATCCACAAGAGTGTTGCGAACAGTGCGGCCGGCCCTGCGGTCGCCTTGAACGCCTGGACACATCTGGACCTCGTTCGGAAACCCTTCGGAGCAAGTGTTCTCAGCGTCCTATACGTCAACGGCACTCCGGCGGTAACAAACACGACTATCCCGAGAATCCCGACGGATTTCCTCACTATCGGGGCGAATGAATTGGCGAACAATGTGCCCGGCAACGTCGAAGGCCGCTTCAATGGCATGGTTGACAATGTGGTGATAACAAATCGCAGCGTCAGCGCGCCTCCCAACCTGACTGGCATTGCCGTCGCCCCCGGCACGATCTATTCCGGCAACTCCATCATTTTGACCGCCAATGGTGTGACGGGTGACTCTAGCGGTCGCACGTTCCTTTGGCGCAAAGGTGGCCTTGTCGTCACCAACAGCGGTGCGACCGCCAGGGTCACACTGGCCAATGTGGCGGTGGCCAACTCAGGTACTTATGATGTCGTGCTTACGAACAACTTCGGCGCGGTGACCAGCGCTGTGGTGACGGTGACGGTACTGGATCCGAGTTACTCCGACGGCGGTGACATGGTGAAGCTCCGCATGGGTGACGACGATCCGAGCGCGGTGGCGGGAAATCTGGGCAACGCCGAAACCAGGGACGCGCTGACAACCAACGTCCTGACGGCTTTCGGAACGCCGCTCTACAGCGCAAACGTGCCTGTCGGCGGCAGCGCGTTCTCGATGGCCTTTGACGGTGGGAGTTACTACCAGAGCACGAGCCTGGCGGAACTCTACAGCAATCTGGACTTCAACAACTTTAGCCTGTCGTGTGATGTGTACGTCACGGCGTTGGGAAGCGCGGGTTTCAGCTTCCCGGTCAGCATGGGTGGCAATACTGGCGGTGGCTTCGCCATCGTGGAGATTAGCGGCAATTGGTACGTCATTCATCAAGGAAAGGGGTCAAGCGTCGGCCTACCCGTGGTGCTCAACACCTGGACCCATCTTGAATTGCAGCGGCGGCAATTTGGAACCGCAGTGCGTAGCCGGTTGTTCATCAACGGCGTTGACAGCGGCGCGGAGTTCACCACGCCGCCGACCCTGCCGATCCGCCCCAACCTCACCGTCGGGGCAAACGCCTTGGCGAACGAGGCGGGTGGCGAAGGTTACTTTAACGGCCAGATTGATAACGTCGTGATCCACAACTATTCAATTGGAGCTAAGCCGACACTCGCCGCCGGGCTGACGGTCCAGCCGGACAACACGCTGCTGACGGGAGAATCGTTGATCCTTAGTGCCGCGGCCCAAGGCGGTTCGCCCCTCACCTACAATTGGCGCAAGAATGGCATCACCTTCGCCAGCACGCTAGGCGCATCCGCTGTGGCGGCCTCTACGACCGTGACCAATCTGACTACGACCAACTCAGGGAACTACGATGTCGTGGTCACTAATCTACTCGGGGCGGTCACCAGTGCGGTGGTAAAGGTGACGGTGCTGCCGCCAGGAACTCCGCGCCCGGCGCCGCTGGTGCAATACCGGCTGGGTGAGGACGATCCGGGCGCGGTTGCTGGCGGCAGCGGGAACGCCGTTACCGAACCGGGCATTGGTTCCACCGTCGTACTGGTCGGCGGTCCACTATTGCTGGCAGCGAACGGAACTCCAGCTTACGACGCCAACGTGCCTGCGGGTGGGAGCGTGCTTTCGATGTCGTTCGATGGTGCTAGCTTCTACGAAGGAACGGGCGATCCTTGGACCGCCTTTTATTCCACATTCGACTTCGATCACTTCAGCCTGTCATGCGATGTCTATATGACGGCTTTGGGCGCTGCTGGTTTCAGCTTCCCGTTCAGCATTGGCGGAACCGGAACTGGCCTGGCGGCGGTTGAAATTGGCGGGAAATGGGTTCTCATCCACAATAATGTTGGTTACAGTCCCACCGGGCCGGATGTGGCACTCAATACCTGGACGCACTTGGAAGTGCGGCGCATGAACTTCGGCTCGGGAGTAGAGTCGCGCCTGTTGATCAACGGGGAAGACTTGGGGCTTTCGTTCGCCGGCAATCTTAGGTCACCGGCGAACGCGTTTTTCGTCGGAGCCAATCGCGTCCCCAGCGGGCCGGAAGGTTACTTCAACGGGCAAGTTGATAATGTCGCCCTGTTCAGTTACACCTCCCCGGCTAGCAGCTTGTCGGTTCAAGCGGTTTCCGGACAGGTGCAGGTTAAGAGTCAGGGAAGAGCTGGTGCCAGCACCACCTTATGGAGAACACCCAGCCTAAGTCCAGCAGCTTGGACCGTGGTTACCAACGGCTTCGCAGATGGCACCGGGGTGATTACGCTCACCGATCCGGCTCCGTCGGCAGCCAAGAGCTTCTACCGGACTTCCGCTCCATAACTGACCTGCTTGGCGGGCGGTGCTCGCTACAGCGAGTGGGGGAAGCCATCCAGCCGGCCACCGGAGAGAAGTTCTCTGGCGGCCGGTTCTGCAACCGGCCCAATGAACAAACACAAAATGAGAAATCACTTGGCGAGAATGTTAGCGCGAGCGGCGTGGTTATCCCTTTTCTGCGGGGTCTGTTCCCACGCCCAGACGATCACGCTCAACTCACTGTTGAAGGAAATGGCCGACCGTGACGCGCTGGCGCGTTTCCCGGCACCCGCTTACAAGCAGGGGCAGGGAAGCACTTACAACCGTGCCTCCTATGCGCGCGACCAACCGGACCAGACCTTCTCCGGCTGGTTCGCCGACGGCGATGGCGGGTATTACATTCGCACCGAGAACACCAATGCCGGCGGCGCTACCGAGTATGTCGTCATGGAGCACAATGGTCCCGGGGCAATTACCAGGCTGTGGACTCCATTCTTCTACCAGGACTTCAACAATCGTACCGGACCGAACATTAAAATCTACCTGAACGGCTCCAACAGCCCCGTTCTTAATCAAAACCTGATTGAACTCGTTACCCGCCTGGAATGGTCCACTGCCGAGTACGGCGCGAAGCCTTCGCCGCAGAACAGCTTCACCGTGCCGTCGCCGATTTCCGCTTTCACGGCACGGGCCGGAGATTGCTGTCTGCCGATTCCCTTTGCCATGAGTTGCAAGGTGACGATGTCAGCCGCGCCCTTCTATGACATCGTCAGCTACCGGGCATACGTGCCGGGCACGATCGTGGAGACTTTTACCACCAACCTCTACAACGCGGCGTCCAATCAGGCCCAGTTGACGTTGACGGCCCAAGCGATCGGCACGCCGACGAATGTTTCCGCTGGCACACTGTTCCAGACTAATAGGAGCCTTGCTGGCGGGCAGGCGATGACACTGAACTTGGGTGCTGGCGCAGCCGCAGTCCGGCATTTTGAAGTGCAACTCGACCCAGTCCAGATTGCAACCAACGCTGCCGCGCTTCGCTCCACCGTGATTCTCATCTCTTTCGACGGGGAGCTGTCGGTCTGGTGCCCATTGGGGGATTTCTTCTGCAGTGCCGACCAACTCCACCCCTTCCAAACCTGGACGCGCACCGTCAGCACGAATGACGGGCTGCTGGTCTGCCGCTGGGTCATGCCGTATCAAACCAGCGCGAGCGTGACGCTGACGAACCTTGGCACCAACGCAGTGACCGCCCGGCTCGCGGTACGCACAGGGGACTGGACCTGGGACAGCCGCTCCATGCATTTCCACGCCAACTGGCGGCCGGACGATGTGATACCCGGCACGCCGCCTGTAGATTGGAATTTCATTGATATCAACGGCCAGGGTGTCTTCGTGGGCGATGCTTGGACGGTGCTGGACATTCAGCCCGGTACTTGGTGGGGCGAAGGCGACGAGAAGATCTACGTTGACTCTGAGTATGAGGTGAAGAAGTTCCCCGGCATTTTCGGCACGGGCACGGAGGACTACTATGGGTGGGCCGGGGGCGTTGTCCCGACGCGCGTGGACGAGTTCAACAATCCCTATCTCGCCAACGTGCGAGTGGGTGGCTTGGACGGCTACACGCTGGGCTATAACATCACTACCCGGACCCGGGCGCTGGACGGTATCCCTTTCAACCAGCGGCTGGTGTTCGACCTGGAATCTTCCTTTGGCACCGACATTCGCAATCCCTGGAACTTGCTGGGCTATTCGGCGGTCGTTTTCTGGTATGCCCTGCCGGGCGCGACCGACAATCGCCCGCCCCAGCCAGCCGCGGCGGCGCAACCGATTCAGACTCTAGCCCAACTGAAGCGGACGTCGGATGCGATTCGCTATCCGCCAGTAGTCCCGAACGGCATCCCGCGTCCGCGCTGGAATCTGGGCGAGCAAGACCCTGGGGCCACTGCGGGAGTGCCGGGCAAGGCTCTCACCAAAGACGCCAACGGCACTAACGATCTCGTCGCTTTCGGAACGCCGACCTACAGCGCCAACGTCCCTGTGGGCGGCAGCACCCTTTCCATGTCCTTCAACGGCGCGAGCTTCTACCAGGGCAGCGGGCCTGGCTTCGGCAACCTATACACCGGGTTCGACTTCAACAACTGCTTGATCTCCTGTGACGTGTATCCAACGGCGTTGGGCAGCGCAGGATTCAGCTTTCCCTTGAGCGTCGGCGGGACCGGGACCGGCTTCGCTATCGTTGAAATCGGCGGGAAATGGTACGTCATCAATCACAATGTCGGCTATAGCGCCGCCGGGCCGTCCGTGGTCTTGAATGCGTGGACACATCTGGAAGTGGTGCGACGGGACTTTGGCTCCGGAGTTCAGGCGCGTCTATTTATCAACGGTGCCTACACCGGTGCCGCGATCGGCAGTTCGCTCAACGCGCCGGCGAACTTCTTCTTTGTCGGGGCCAACCGGGTGGCGAGCGGGCCGGAAGGTCAGTTCCGGGGGCAGATTGACAACGTGGTCCTTAACAATGCGGCCCCGGTGATTCTGCAAGGCATTCAAGCTTCGCCCGCCACCAATGTCGCTACCGGCACCGCCTTTACCCTGAGCGCCACCGTTGCCGGGGTGGCTCCGCTGATTTTCACCTGGCACCGAAACGGCCTGGCTCTCACAAATACGGCCGCTTCCTCCGCCGTCACGTTCGGGAGTGCGGCGGTGGGTGACTCGGGCAATTACGACTTTGTGGCCACCAACCAGTACGGCACGGCGAACAGCGCGGTGGTGAACATCACGGTGACGGCCCGGCTGAGCGCTCGGCTCAGTTCCGGTGGGGTGGTGATCGAGTGTGTGGGCACGCCTGGCACCAATTACACCCTCTGGCGCACCTTGGGCTTGATACCAGCATCCTGGACCAGCGTGGCAGCCGGCGCTCCCGACCTCAGCGGAAAGATTGTGCTGGCAGATCCGTCCCCACCTTCGGCGAGTGCCTTCTATCGGGCAAGCTCGCGCTGACACCCGACATAACATTGAAGCCCGTCATGAAGACGAACGGTAAGTTGACCGCCGGTGCAATCCTTCTGCTCTGGGCGGTGGCAGGCACCTTTGCCGCTGAAACAGGTGTCGGTCACTCCTCGGAATCAGCCGTTGGCCTGGAGTCATTGCTTACCGAGATGATTGACCGGACGACCCTTACGCATTGGCCGACTCAGCCCTATCAGTCGCTACAGGCCAGCAGCTATAACCGCGCCTCGAAGACGCCCGACGATCCCGTGGGCTGGTTCGCCAATGCGGACTGTGGTTTCGCGCTGCGGACGGAAACCAACGGTGGCCGGCTGGAAGCGGTACTCATGGAGCACGAAGGACCGGGTGCCATTACGCGCATCTGGACGCCGTTCTTTTACAAAAGCTTTGGCGATCGAGTGGGCACCGACCTCTGCATCTACCTCGACGGGGAAACCACGCCGCGCCTGGCCACCAACTTCATCGCACTGGTCAGCGGCCAGGGGCCGGTGAAACCACCATTCGCACAGTTCACGGTGCGGGCCGGCGACTTGTATCTGCCGATTCCGTTTCGGAAGAGTTGTAAGATCACGCAAGACGGCGCGGCGTTCTTCTACATCATCAACTACCGCGCCTATGAGTCCGGCACACCGGTCGAGTCATTCCGACCGGAGTCTCTGGATCAGCACCGGGTGCTATTGGAGCAGACCGGAAACGAATTGGTGAACCCCACCAACTTCACTGGCGGAACTGCGGTGGCGCTGGCGAAGGAAATCCCGGGCAAGGCCAGTGAGTCGCTGACACTCCGCAGGACCGTCGGCTATCCGCCATCTGGAGTTCCGCCTCCAGGCAGCGAATCTTGGCCAAGCCCTGCGCTCGACAGTGATCGAGATGATCTTTGATGGTGAACCGACTGTCTGGTGTCCGCTCGGCGACTTCTTCAGCAACGTCAACGGCCTCGATCCCTACCGGATGTGGGAACGCGAGGTGCGGGCCGATGGCACGATGCTTTGCCGCTGGATCATGCCTTACCAGGCCAGTGGTAAGATTCGCCTCCACAATCTGGCGGCCGCTCCCGTGACTGTGAAGCTCCAAGCCACTGTCGCGCCGTGGGAATGGACACCGGATTCCCTGCACTTCCACACGAGTTGGTGGACGGACGTTCCCTATCCCCCACGCCCGGTGCGTGACATGAATTTCCTTGAGGTCACGGGCCGGGGGATTCATGTGGGTGATACGCTGGTGGTGCTCAACCCGCTCTGGTCCTGGTGGGGCGAAGGCGATGAGAAGATTTATGTGGATGACGATCTAAGTCGTCGCTTCCCGTCGCATTTCGGCACCGGCTCGGAGGATTACTACGGCTGGGCGGGCGGCGAGGTGCCGACGCGCAAAGATGAGTTCAGCGCGCCCCTCCTGGCGAACGTCCGCGTCGGCGGCCAGACCCGCGATTGGCCGGTGGGCAAGGAACCGTTCACCCATGGTTACAACATCTGCACCCGAACGCGGAGCCTAGACGCCACGCCGTTTGCGCGGAGCTTCAAGTTCGACATGGAAGCCTTCAACATGATCGGGACGCCCGATGCCTTTCTGCAATACGCGCTCGTCACCCATTGGTATGCCGCGCCGGGTGCGACGCATAATCGCCCGCCCCTGCCGGAAGCCGCCGCCGCAGCGGTGCCGCAGACCGAAGACGTGGCGAAGTTCGCCCAGCAAGGCAGTGGCCCGGACGCCAATCACGTTAAAGACCTCGTCGAGTTGGAAGACGTCAAGGAAGTCACCCTCTCGCCCAGCATGACCGGCGGCCGCCAAGTCATCGGTACTGCCTTGCCACCCTACAAATGGAGCCATGACTCCCAATTCCTGGGCCGCGCCACCAAGGCGGGCGAGTCGGTGACGTTCACGCTACCCGGACAATCTCATCCCAAGCGTCTCGTTCTCTACCCGGCGCAGTCGTACGATTACGGGATCCTGAACCTCTACGTGAACGACAAGCTTGTGGCGGAAAGCTGGGATGGTTACGCCGCAACTTCCCATCCGGGCAAACCGATTGATTTCGGGGTGCAGGCGCCGGATGGCGGCAGGTTTCGCCTGAAGGCGGTCGTGACTGGCAAGAACGCCAAATCGTCCGGTTACTACGTGGGGTTGGATGCCGTCGCCCTTGAGGATATGCAGGAAACCGAAAACTCCGCCGAGGTCCGTGAGTTCCTGCACACTGATGTGTTTGACGTACGCCCTTGCCGGGAATGGCCACAGTTGGTCGGCCTGATGAAGCGTCCCTGGGGTACCGCCGCGGTAGTCATCCTGTGGAATCCTGGTACGAGTGACCAGTCCGCCACACTCGATTTCGCCGCGGCCGGCCTGGATCCGCAGCGCGAGTACGCCATCTGGTCGTATCGGGACCGTCGCTTTTTGGGTTTTGCCAAAGGCTCGTGGAGCACACCCGTCTTACCGGCCGCTGGCAGCCGGCACCTTTGCGTCACGGAACTGAATCGCACGCGCGGCCTGCCGGCCTTGATCGGGTCCAGTCTGCACAAGTACTGTGGTGCCGCCGAGATAAGACGCTTCCAGCCCGGGCGCAATGATTTGGAGATCGAGTTGACCGATGCCGGTGCCCGAGAGGGGGAACTTTTTGTGTATAGCCCACTGGACCTGTTTAAGAAGAGCACCGTCGGCTGCACGGTGGAGTTGGTCGAGCGCGTCGGCGAGAACGTCTGGAAGATTGGCGTTGCTGACCGTCAACCCGGGCAGCCCCAGCGCTTGCAATTGGGACTAAGGCTGCCGCTATTGCAGGAGCCGTACTTCTGGTTAGTGGCTGGGGTGGTGTTGACTGCTACCGTGTTCGGCCTCTGGTGGTCCATCCACCGTCAACGCGCCCGGTTGGCCCTGGCGCGGCTCGAACAGCAGAACGCGATGGAGCGCGAACGCGGCCGGATCGCCCGCGACATCCACGACGATCTCGGCGCGAATCTCGCGCAGATCGCCATGCTCAGCGAACTGGCGCAAGATGAGTTGCCGGCCGACCACCCAGCCCGCGTCACGCTCAACGAGATTTATACCCGCGCCGAGAACAATGTCCGCTGCCTCGGCGACATAGTTTGGGCCATTAACCCCAGCAGTGACACGCTGGAACAATTCGCCGGCTATCTGTGCAAGTTCGCGCAGGACTATCTCGAACTGGCGCGGGTGCGCTGCCGGTTGGATCTGCCGACCACCTTGCCGCCGGCCACGCTCGACTCCGTCCAACGACACAACCTGTTCTCCGCCGCCAAGGAGGCGATCCACAATGCCGTCCAGCATGGCGCGCCCAGCGAGGTCACGCTGCGCATCACCCAGCAGGACGGGCATCTGGTTCTTAGCATCGAAGACAACGGATGCGGCTTCAACGACACGGCCCCGGCCACAGAGCCTCGTGGCAGTGCCAACATGCGAGCGCGCATGGAACAAATCGGTGGTCAGTTCGCGCGCCGCAGTATCTCCGGCCAGGGCACCATAGTCACTCTTACTCTGCCACTTACCCGCCCACCCACGCTCTCATGAGTGACGCCTTGATCACTGTCGCCCTCGTCGAAGACAATCCCGGTCTGCGTCGCAGCTTGGAAACGATGTTGAACCGCGCTCCCGGCATCCAATGCGTCGGCGCTTTCGCGGACGGCGAACAGGCGCTGCGCGAACTGCCCGCGTTGCGCCCGCGGGTCGTGATGATGGACATCAACTTACCCGGCATGGACGGCGTGCAATGCGTGGCCCATCTCTCGCGTGACTTACCGGACACGCAGATCATCATGCTGACGGTTTACGACAACACCGACGCGATTTTCGAATCGCTTGCCGCTGGGGCCAACGGCTATCTGCTTAAACCAGTCCGGACGGCGCAACTCGTCGTCGCCATCAAGGAAGTCGTGGCGGGCGGCGCGCCGATGTCCTCCAGCATCGCGCGGCGCGTGGTCCAGACCTTCAAGAAACCGGCTGCGGCCACGGCGGAGATTCCACCACTGTCCCCACGGGAGCGCGAGATCCTCGACCTACTCAACCAGGGATTGCTGCAAAAAGAAATCGCGGATCAACTGAACATCAGTTATTGGACCGTGCAGACCCATATCGGCCGCATCTACGAGAAGCTTCACGTCCACTCCCGGGCCCAGGCGGTCGCCAAGTACCTCCGCCAGTAGCTCCCCCAAAGCTGCCCCCGCTTCGTCCCTTGTCTTAGAGCGTGTATGAAAACGCCTGGCGTGGTAGGGCGAGGCTTCTGCC